>JAICVP010000296.1 GCA_025935275.1 Thermoleophilia bacterium | reverse complement strand
CGGATCGAGCACGACGATGCGGAGCGACGTTTCCAGGAGCAGCCGTTCGAGGACAGCGCCGAGGGCGTAGCTCTTCCCGGAGCCCGATTGGCCGCAGAAGAACGTGTGCCGGTCGAATCCACCGGCGTCGAGCAGGAAGCGAATGCCCGGCTCCGCGGCAAGCTCGCCGACGTCCAGACCGGCACGCGGCGGTCGAGATGCTTCCAGCCAGGTCTGGACGCGCTCCTCATCCGCGCGTCCGACCTCGACATCGTGGAAAGGGACCGCTCCGGCGCCCAGCAGCATCCCCCGGCCGAGGACCTCGCCCCCGTTTCCGGGCAGAAGCTCGACGGAATGCACCTGGCCGAGGTGCTGCCCGATCGCCGCGTAGCTTCCCGGCTGCAGCTCGAGCCCCTCCACCGTCGATTGGAAGGTGAAAGTCTTGCCGTCGATCGAGGTCGCGGTCGCCATCGACCGATTCTTGCGCACTTCCGCCTACTGCAGCGTGCTGATCCCGAACGCGAGGGCGAACCCGACGGTCGTGACGAAGCCCGCGAGCTTTCCTCCGTGGTGAAGCGCCTCCGGCATCATCGTGTTCGCCAGCATCGTGAGCACGGCGCCGCCCGCGAACGCGAGGACGATGGCCACCGTCCGAGGGGAGGCGGCGTCCAGCGCGACGTAGCCGAGGAGCGATGCCAGCCCGAACCCGAGCGCGACGAGCACCCAGAAGCGCATGATCCGCTTCGGATCGCGGCCCGCCCGTTCGAGCGCCGCTGTCGCTGCGATCGCCTCCGGCAGGTTCGCGATGAAGACCGCGACGAGGAAGGCGGCGCTGACGGTGCCCGACTCGAGCACGGTCAGCCCGAGCACCAGGGATTCCGGAATGCCGTCGAGCACGATCCCGAGGACGAGCCCCCGTCCGGACTGCGCGGGGCCGCGAGCGTCAGGCCGCTTCGAGGCGAGCCGGTCGATGAGAACTTCGGCCGCGAAGAAGAGCGCCGAGCCGGCGAGGAGACCCAAGGCGATCCCGCCGTCGCCCGCAGAGGTCTCGAACGCTTCGTGGACCAGCTCGTAGGCGACGGCGCTGATGAGCACGCCGGCGCCGAACGCCATGATCAACCCGACGTGGCGAGCGGTGAGCGGCAGGCGCCTTGCCATCGCCCCACCGATCACGAGCGACGAGCCGCCGACGAGCCCCCAGATGAACGCCTCCCCCACCTTCCCGGGAATGCTGGCCGAGGGTGCGGACGAGGGGCAGCGCCCGGCTCATCCAGGCGTTGTCGGGCTACCGCGGGTCGGTGGCGCGGGCGATCTCCTCGGGCACCCCGGGACGCTTCCGCACCACGAGGAAGACACCTTCGTCCTCGACGACGTCTTCGACGTCAGGCGCCTGATGCCCATTCACGAGGACGAAGAGCGCGGGGTCGCTGCGTACTGACTCGTACTCGGTGATCGGGATCTCGAACTGCTCGGTGCACGACTTCGCCCCGCACTCGCAGAGCACCTCGAACATCGGGTCCTCGATCGGCGCAACATTTCGAATGCTTTCGTTGACCTCGCGGAAGAGCGCCTCGTTCTTTCCTATCCGCGCGGTTCGGCTCTGCTCCATCAGCGGCCCTCCTCTTGTGCCCGGCTCGGCGCCTCTTCCCTCCGCGGATCGAGACGCTCGGCCACCTCTCCGGCGTGGTTGATCTTACGGACGATGGTGTACCCGTCGCGTTGGGCGACCGTCTCGGTCACGTCGGCGGCGCCGTCCTCATGCCCGGGGGCGTTCAGAAACGCGCGTCCATCGGAGCGAACTTCCTCGTAACTGTCGAGGCTCATCCGGATCACCTGGCGACAGGAGATATCCGCGCACTCGCACAGGAAGGGAATCGGAACGTCGCCCACCTCATATCTCTCGGCAGCCTTCTCGATCTGTTCGTTGGCCGAACGAAACCGTGCGTCGTTGCGCGCGATGCGCTCCTGCGTCAGCTCGTCGGTCCGCACACACGGCTCCTAACCCGATCGCCGGTTCGAGAAACCGGTTCAAAGAGCTCGTCATGGGCCCGCCAGGATTCGAACCTGGGACCAACGGATTATGAGTCCGCTGCTCTGACCGCTGAGCTACGGGCCCGGCGCCCGAAGCGTATCGCCGCGACGCGGTCAGAACCCTTTCCGGCACACTCACCACTGGCGTAAGATGCCGTCGTCCGGAAACCCGACCGGTGGAGGTGGGAGCTCGAGGTGAAAGTCTTTCAGCGGGAACACAGCCTCAGGACGAAAGCAGGCCTCGAGATCCGGGACATCACAGACGAAGTGAAGGAGTGCGTTGCCGAGAGCGGCGTGAACGACGGCATCGCCTGCGTCTACTCCCCGCACACCACCTGCTGCGTGCGGGTGAACGAATTCGAGACGGGCTTCCTGGAGGACTTCGTCCGCATGCTGCGGCGCATCGTCCCGAGCGAGAAGTACTACGCCCACGACGACTGGGACCGGCGTACCGAGAACATCTGCCCCGAGGACGTCGAGTTCGCGAACGGCCACTCGCACTGCATGGCGATGCTCTTGGGGCCGGCCGGTGAGTCCATTCCCGTCCGCGACGGCGAGCTGTGCCTCGG
>JAICVP010000290.1 GCA_025935275.1 Thermoleophilia bacterium | reverse complement strand
GTGTGCGCCGAGGCGCGGGACGGCGAGGAGGCCGTTGCACTCGCGCACGACGAGCAGCCCGAGCTCGCGATTCTCGACGTGAAGATGCCGCGGCTCGACGGGATCGAGGCGGCGCGCCGCATTCTCGCCGAGCGCCCGATCCCGATCGTCATGCTCACCGCGTACGGCCAGGAGGAGCTCGTCGCCCGCGCCGTGGAAGCGGGCGTCTTCGGCTATCTCGTGAAGCCCTTTCGGGAGACCGATCTCCTCCCGGCGATCCAGACTGCGCGGGCGCGCCATGCCGAGCTCGAGGCGATGCGCGACGAGGCGGAGTCCCTCACCGAAGCCCTTGCGACCCGGAAGGTCGTGGAGCGGGCAAAGGGCATCCTGATGGAGCGGGAAGGGCTGTCCGAGAACGACGCCTTCGTCCGTCTGCGACGAGCGAGCCAGTCCTCGGGACGGCCGTTGCGCGTCGTGGCCGCTGCGGTCATCGCGACCTTCGACGGTGACTGACGCGCGCCGCGTTGCCGCCGCGCTTCTCGTCGTCCTCGCTTTGAGCGCGGCAACGCCGGCTCACGGCGCTGCGCCGCCCACCTGGAAGTCCCGCACGGCCGCGGCCGAGCGCTATGCCCACGGGCGCGCAGGCACGATCACGTTCGCCGTAGTGGACGAAGCCGGACGGCAGCACGGTTACCACGCCCACGAGGTCGCCCCCTCCGCGAGCGTGCTCAAGGCGATGCTGCTGGTGGCCTACCTTCGGCGGGAGGATGTCCGGAATCGGGCGCTGGAGCAGTGGGAGCGCGACCTGCTCGCTCCGATGATCCGGCGGTCCGACAACTACGCCGCAGCGCGCTTGGTCGGCCTCACCGGCGCGGCGCGCCTCGACGCGCTCGCGCAGGCGGCGGGGATGGAGCACTTCCGGCTGCACTGGCCGATCTGGGGCCAGTCCGAGATCACCCCGCGCGGGCAGGCGCTCTTCTTGCACAGGATCGACCGCCTCGTGCCGTCGCGGCACCGCGGGTACGCGCTGCGCCTGCTCGCCACCGTCGTGCCGTCCCAGCGGTGGGGGGTCGGGCGCGTGCCGCATGCGGGCTGGGAGCTCTACTTCAAGGGTGGCTGGGGCTCGGGAACGGGCCTCGTCGACCACCAGGTGGCGCTCTACCGGGCCCCGGGCGAGCGCTTTTCGTTTGCGCTCTTCACCCGCTTCGACCCGGATCACGAGTACGGGAAGGAAACGTTGCGCGGCCTGGCCGAGCGCCTGCTCCGCGGAGTACCGGCACCCGGTGGCCACCTTCCTCGTGCCGACCGAGTCACGTTCACCCAGGAGGCGGTGGTGACGGCGGGCCCGGACTGCGCAGCCGTGACGATCCGCCCGGCCGACGGAGGCAAGCGCACGTTCGCCACCGGGGCGGTGACCTGCTCGAGCTTCGAGCTCACGTCTGCGGGCCTTGGGGCGATCTGGTCGTGGCCGGAGGGGAGCGAGTCGCACCTGAGCACAGCGAGTTACGGGTCTGCGACCCCGGGCGATCTCGGCAGCTTCGGGCCATCCGACCCGCTCGGGCCGCTCGCGGGAAGCGGCGAGACGCTCGCTTACGCGCATGGAGGAGAGGTCTCGACCGTCGGCGGCCCGGACTGCCCGGTCGAGGCGAGCGTCCTCGCGGCCGGCGGTCGCCGCTTGGCGGCCGGCGAGGGAGACAGTGTCGAGATCTTCGATCCGGTCACGTGTGCGGTCGAGCAGACGTTCCATCTGTCGGGGGTCGTCACGGCGCTCGCGCTCGACGAGGGCCTCGTCGCCTCGCTCTCGCAGAGATCGGCGGGCCGCACCTGGCTCGAGTGGTTCCGGACCGCGACCGGGGAGCGTCTGGGCAAGCAGGAAGTCGCGGGCGCCACGCTTCCCGCTGTCGCCGTGCGCGAGCCCTGGATCCTCTACCGGACCTCCCAGTCGATGCGAGTCCTCGCGACCGGGTCAGGCCGCAGCTGGACGGTCTGGCACCCCGCACGCCGCCAGCTCGGCCTGCGCCTGCTGGGGAAGCGCGCCGTCTGGGCGGAGAACCGCGCGGAAAAGTCGTTTCTCTGGGCACTCCGGCTCCCGACCGGCGACTAAGCTCTCGTACGTGCGGCGGATCGAGCTTCGCGACGAGGCGGCCGGCCTCGACGCCCTCATCGTGATCGACCACGACCTCTTCCCCGTGTCGGCGGGCGGGACGCGGATGCTGCCCGACGTGGACGCGCAGGAGGTGGCGCGCCTCGCCAGGGCCATGACCTGGAAGTTCGCGGTCTGCGGCGTCCGCTATGCGGGGGCGAAGGCGGGGATTCGCTTCCAGGGAGGCGACCGCGACGCCGTGCTCACCGCCTATCGCCGGGCGCTCACACCCTTCAAGGATGTCTTTCTCACCGGTCCCGACATGGGCACGCAGCCTTCCGACTTCGTGACCGCGGACCTCGAAGGGATGCCGCTCTGGGCGCAGAGCTACCAGGGGCTAGGCATGGACGACCTCGCCACCGGCCACGGCGTCAAGGCAGCCGCCGAGGCCGCGCTCGCACACCTCGGCCGCGCACTAGAGGGAGCCACGGTCGCCATCGAAGGCTTCGGCAAGGTCGGCGCCGGCACCGCCCGCGCGTGTGCGCGGGCCGGTGGGCGCGTGGTGGCGGTCAGCACCGT
>JAICVP010000193.1 GCA_025935275.1 Thermoleophilia bacterium | reverse complement strand
GTGGAAAGGCACGTCGCCGATCAGCTCGAGCCCGGAGAAGATCATCCGGTTCTCCCAGAGGCGGATGATCTCGCGCGCGGTGGTGTTCAGGTCGCCCGGGTAGTACGTGCGCAGGTCCTCGGTGTCCTCCGGCCAGCCGAGCGTCGCGAACGGCCACAGGGCCGACGAGAACCACGTGTCGAGCACGTCGCCTTCGCGGCGCAGTTCGGCTGAGCCGCATTCGGCGCAAGCCTCCGGCTCGGTCTCGGCAACCGTCACGTGGCCGTCCGGGCAGTACCAGACAGGAAGCTGGTGCCCCCACCAAAGCTGGCGGGAGATGTTCCAGTCGGGCGCGTCCGCGAGCGAATCCGTGGCGAAACGATGCTGCGACTCGGGGTGGTAGACGACCTTGCGCTCCTGCAGAGCTGCGAGCGCGGGCTTCTTCAGCTCGCCCATCGAGCACCACCACTGGAGTGAGATCAGCGGCTCGATGCGCGACTCGCAGCGCTCGCAGAGAGCGACGGAGTGGCGATAGCTCTCCCTCTTTTCGAGGAGCCCACGCTCCTTCGCCCAGGCGATGATCCGCTCGCCGGCCTCTTCCTGGGTCAGCCGAGCGAGCTCGCCGGCCTCCTCGTTCATGCGCCCGTCCGCACCGACGACCATCGGCTCGGGAAGCTCGTGCCGCCGGCCGATGTCGAAGTCGAGGGGATCGTGCCCGGGAGTGACCTTCAGCGCCCCGGTGCCGAACTCGGGATCGACCTCCTCGTCGGCGATCACCGGCACCTGTCGCTCGACGTACGGGACGACGACTTCGCGCCCGACGGCGTCACGGTAGCGCTCGTCGCCCGGGTGGACGGCCACGGCGACGTCACCGGGGATCGTGGCCGGCCGCGCGGTCGCGATCGTGACGCCGCCCTCCCCGTCCGCGAACGGATACGTGATGTACGAGAGCGCGTCGTCGACCTCCACGTGGACGAGCTCGAGGTCGGAGAGCGAGGTCTCGTGGAAGGGGCACCAGTTGATGATCCGGTTGTCCTGGTAGATCCAGCCCTTCCCGTACAGGTGGACGAAGAAGCGCATCACGGCGCGCACGTAGTCATCGTCCATCGTGAAGCGCTCGCGGCGGTAGTCGAGTGAGGCGCCGATCCGCCGGAACTGCGTCATGATCGTGCGCCCATAGAGCCGGAGCCACTCCCAGACGCGCGCCTCGAACGCCTCCCGGCCGAGGTCGTGACGGGTCTTTCCCTCGCGCGCGAGATCCTTCTCGACGGCGTTCTGCGTCGAGATGCCCGCGTGGTCGTAGCCGGGCTGGAAGAGCGTGTTGAACCCCTGCATGCGCTTCATGCGGACGAGCGTGTCGGCGAGGGCGAGCTGAAGCGCATGGCCCATGTGCAGCTCGCCGGTCACGTTCGGGGGCGGATGCGCGATCACGAAGGTCGGTCCGCCGCGATCGGCATGCGCCTCGTAGAGGCCCTCGGCCTCCCAGGTCTCCTGCCAGCGCTCCTCGACGCCCTCCGGCTTGTACAGCGGCTCCATGCGGTTGATTCTAGGCTGGCTCTCGCGGCGGATCGGCGCGTTGCGGTCGGCGGAAGTTTGTAGCATCTTGAGCAGGACTCCCGACGCATGAGCCAGGTCCTCGAATCCCCCCTCGAAGCGGGCCGCGACGCGGTCAAGCGCCGCGACTGGGACACCGCCTACCCCCTGCTCCAGCAGGCCGACTCCACGGGCGACCTCGCGCCGGAGGATCTCGAGCTCCTGGCCGAGTCCGCGCTCTGGGGAGGTCTCTTCGGCGAGTACATGGACGCCAACGAGCGGGCCTACAAGAGCTACGTCGAGACGGGCAACCTCCGGCGGGCCGCCTACATCGCCACGCTCCTCGCCCACGACTACCGCGCCCAGCTCCAGGCCTCGGTGGCGAGCGGCTGGCTCTCGCGCGCGAAACGGCATCTCGACGAGACCGAAGAGGCCCCCGAGCACGGGTATTGGGCTCTGCAGCGCGCGCTCGTCGCGCTGGGGGAGCACGACTACGACGAGTCGTTCCGCCAGGGCAAGACGGCCGAGGAGATCGGGAAGCGTTTCTCGGACCGTAGCCTCGAGATCCGCGGCATCCAGCGGCAGGGCGCCGCGCTCCTGGAGAAGGGCGAGGTCGGCGAGGGCAAGCTGCTCCTCGACGAGGCGAGCGCGGCCGCACTGGGCGGCGAGCTCGACCCCTATTCGACCCTCGTCGTCTACTGCAACACCATCGGCGCGTGCCGTGAGGTGTCCGATTTCGACAGCGCGGCGCAGTGGACCGACCGCGCATCCCAGTTCTGCGACTCGAACTCCATGTCTGCATTCCCGGGCATGTGCCGCGTGAACTACGCGGAAGTCATGCGCTACAAAGGCCGGTTCGGCGAAGCCGAGCAGCTCGCGGGCGAGGCCGGAGAACAGCTGCGCCAGTGGTGTCCGCGTATCGCCGGCGCCGCCTTCTACGAGCTGGGAGAGACGCGCCTGCGTCTGGGCGACCTCGCACAGGCCGAGCAGGCCTTCCGCGAGGCGGACGAGCACGGCCACAACCCCGAGCCCGGGCACTCGCTCCTGCGCCTCGCGCGCGGCGACGCGAAGGGCGCCTGGAGCTCGATCCGCCGGTTTCTCGCCGACGAGAGCATCGGCCTCGCGGCTCGCACGACCTTCCTGCCGGCCGGGATCGACGTCGCCGTCGCCGCCGGAGAGCTGGACGAGGCCGACAAGTACGCCGCCGAACTGGAACAGGCCGCGAACACGTTCGAGACGTCTGCGATCAAGGCCGCCTCGGCCTACGCGCGCGGGAAGATCGCCCTCGCGCGGGGCGATGCCGATCGGGCCGAGTCGTGCTTCCGGAACGCGCGCACGTTCTGGGAGGCCACCGGCGCGAGCTATGACTCCGCCCGAGCCAGGGAGCAGCGCGGGCTCGCGCTACGCGCCGGCGGGGACGAGGAGGCCGCGGTGTGGGAGCTCGAAGCCGCTGCCGCGCGCTTCGAACGTCTCGGCGCCGTGCGCGATGCCGAACGCGTTGCAGAGTCGCTCATGCGCGACGTTTCGAGGGCCGTCATGAAGACTTTCGTCTTCACGGACATCGTCGGGTCGACCGAGCTCGCCTCCACCCTCGAGGACCGGCACTGGAACAACGTCCTTCGCCGCCACGACGAGACCCTGCGGACGATCTTCGCCGATCACGGCGGCCAGGTCGTCGACCACACCGGAGACGGGTTCTTCGCCGCGTTCGAGGACCCAGTCGCCGCCGTCCAGGCGGCCATCGCGATTCAGCGCACCGTCGCGCAGGAGTTCGAGTTCGACCTCCGCATCGGCGTCCACACCGACGGCGCACTCCAGCGCGAGAAGAACTACCACGGCAAGGGCGTCCACGCGGCGGCGCGGATCGGCGCGGCCGCCGAGGGCCAGGAGATCCTCGCCAGCCTCGACACGATGGCGAAGCTCGACCAGTTCACGACGTCGAACCACCGCGAGCTCGCGCTCAAGGGGTTCAAGCACGACGTGCCCGTCTGCGCGGTGGACTGGGCCGCTTAGGCGGACTGCTCTTCGGGCTCTTCGATCTCGACCGCGTGGCCGGCGCTCGTCACGAGCGTCGGGCGCAGGTTCCGCTGGATCGTCTCCTTCGTGATGACGCACTTGGAGACGTCCTTGCGTGACGGCAGCTCGAACATGACGTCGAGGAGCGCGTGCTCGATGATCGAGCGCAGGCCGCGGGCGCCGGTCTCGCGCTCGAGCGCCTTGTCCGAGATCTGCCAGAGCGCGTCGTCGGTGAACACGAGCTCGACCGAGTCGTAGTTGAAGAAGCGCTGGTACTGCTTGACGAGCGCGTTCTTCGGCTCGAGCAGGATCTGGACGAGGTCCTCACGCGTGAGCTGGTGCACGGCGGAGACGACCGGCAGCCGGCCGATGAACTCGGGAATGAGGCCGTAGGACAGGAGGTCCTCCGGCATCACCTGCGAGAGGAGCTCACTCGACTCGACGGACTTCTTCGACTTGATGTCGGCGCCGAACCCGACCGAGTTCTTGCCGATGCGCTTGCCGATGATCTTCTCCAGCCCGGCGAAGGCGCCGCCGCAGATGAAGAGGATGTTCGTCGTGTCGATGGAGAGGAACTCCTGGTGCGGGTGCTTGCGGCCGCCCTGCGGCGGGACGCTTGCAACCGTGCCCTCGAGGATCTTGAGGAGCGCCTGCTGGACGCCCTCGCCCGACACGTCGCGCGTGATCGACGGGTTGTCCGCCTTGCGCGCGATCTTGTCGACCTCGTCGATGTAGATGATCCCGGTCTCGGCCTTCTTCACGTCG
>JAICVP010000070.1 GCA_025935275.1 Thermoleophilia bacterium | reverse complement strand
TGGCCCCGGGGCGGCGCGAGGGATCGGGGTCGAGCATCCGGTCGACGGTCGCCGTCAGCGGGCGCGGGAGATCCGGGCGCAGCGACGCGAGTGGGGGCGCGCCTTCCTGGACGCGCTTGGCCGTCTCCAGGGGAGAGAAGGAGGAGAACGGGTGTCGGCCGGCCAGTGACTCCCAGAGAAGGACGCCGACCGACCAGACGTCTGCGGCGCCGTTCGCCTCGCGGCCGGCAAGACGTTCGGGGGCGATGTACGCCAGGGTGCCCGGGACGTCGCCGGCGGCCGTCAGCGTCTCCGCCTCCTCGAACTGGGCGAGCCCGAAATCGAGCAGGCGCACGGATAGCTCGTCCTGGTCTTCGACCATGACGTTTCCGGGCTTCACGTCGCGGTGGAGCACCTTCTTGCCGTGCGCGTGGGCGAGCGCGTCCAAGACCTGGGCGCCGACCTCGACCGAGGCCGCGTCGTCGAGCTCGCCGTTGCGGAGGCACTGGCGGAGGGTCTTCCCCGGCACGTATTCGTAGGCGACGTAGACGTGGTGATCGTCCCGCTCGAGCGCGAGCGCGCGAAGACAACGCGGGTGGCGAAGCCGGGCCGCGGCCTCCACCTCCCGCTCTGCCCGCGACCCGGCCTTGCCTTCTCGGGGGACGACCTTGAGCGCGACGTCGCGTGCGGACCGTTCGTCCCTCACGAGCCAGACCGAGCCTGAACCTCCGCTGCCGAGCGGCCGCAGGGGTCTGAACCGCCCGAGGACGAGGTGATCGTGGTGGAGGGCGACGGCGTGCTCCACGGCTCAGGTTCCTTGGCTTTTCGGCTGCAAACTCCTGCAATCTCCGGGCCCGGTGCTAGACTCCGGCGTTCTGTCGGCCCCCCATTTCGCGGTCATGTTCGAGCGCGAGCGCCCCGATCCCCAAACCGATATCGAGTTCGATTTCTTCGACGAGTCCCCGACTGTCGAGGAGGGCGGACGCGGTGGTGAAAGCACGCCTCCGCGCCGGCGCCGCAGGATGCCGACGCGACCGCCGGGCGGCGGCTCGAACCCGTCGCTGCTGCGGCTCGGACTGCTCATCGGCGGCGCGATCCTGCTTGCCGCAGTGCTCGTCCTGACGGTCAACAACTGCCGCGGCAACCAGAAGAAGGCGAAGTACCAGGACTACATGGAGGCGGTGAACGGCCCCGCCTCCGAGTCGGCGCAGGTCGGGAAGGACCTGAACACCCTCCTGACGACGCCGGGGAAGAAGCTCGCCGACCTCAAGTCGGAGCTCGAGGGCCTGCGCCAGCAGCAGGCGCAGATCGTGGCCAACGCGGATGCGCTCGACGCGCCTGGGCCTTTGCGTGAGGAGCAGCAGAGCCTGGTCGAGGCGATGCAGTTCCGCGTCAACGGCCTCACAGGTCTCTCCGCTGCGCTGGCCGACGTCCAGGGCACGCCGAGCACCGCCAAGTCCGGCGAGGATCTGGCCGTCCAGGCCCAGCGCCTGATCGCGAGCGACGTCGTCTACCAGGATCTCTTCCAGGCGGGCTCCGCGGCGCTCATGAAGAAGGAAGGCGTCACAGGCGTCCCCGTCCCGGCGTCGGTCTTCGTCACGAATACCGACTTCGGGAGCCCGACGTTCTGGAAGCAGACGGTCGACCGCCTGACGCAGAGCCCCGAGGCCGGCGGCCTGCACGGCAACCAGATCACGTCGGTGGTCGTGCAGCCCGGGAATCAGCGGCTCTCGACCAGCGAGGACAACACCGTGCTCGTGACCGACCGCCTCTCGTTCCAGGTGAACGTCAAGAACTCGGGCGACAGCCAGGAGACCCAGGTCCTCGTCACGCTGACCATCCAGCAGGACCCTGTGATCAAGCGGCCGCAGACGATCCCGGTGATCAGCCCCGGCGAGACGAAGACCGTGATCTTCAAGGATCTGCCGGCGCCCACCTTCGGATCGCCGGTGAACGTCAAGGTGAGCGTCGACCCGGTCTCCGGTGAGACGAACACCTCGAACAACAGCTACGAATATCCGGTCATCTTCAGTCTCGGATAGACGATGTCTGGTTCCTCCGCCGCCGCCTGGATCGCGATCGGCGCGGCCGCCCTCTCGGTCGTGGCGCTCGCGCTCGCGATCGCGTTCTTCGTGCAGCTGCGGAGAGTTCGGCGGGCGCAGAAGGTGATGATCGGCGACGGGACCGACGATCTCGTGGACTTCGCCGTTTCGCTGCAGGCGCGGATCGACGACCTGCACCGCGCGGTCGACGAGGTCGCCGCAGGGCTATCCCGTATCGACAAGCGGGTCGATGCCTGCCTCTCGCACACCTCCATCGTCCGCTACGACGCCTACGAGGATGCCGGCGGCCATCAGTCCGCCTCGCTCGCCTTCCTCGACGCGGCTCGCTCGGGCGTCGTGGTCAGCGCGATCCAGGGACGGGACTACGCGCGGATCTACGTCAAGGAGCTCGACCGGGGCCGCGCCCCCGTCGCGCTCTCGCCCGAGGAGCAGCAGGCCGTCGACCGGGCGATGACCTACTAGGAGAAGCCATGACCTATCGCAAGGCCGAGATCCGCCCCTTCCGCAACGAGGACGAGGCGGTCCTCTTCGGCCTCGCCAGCCTCGATCGGGGCGCGGACTCCCGGACGATTGCGGTCCTCGAGCGCGAGACGGTGTTCGTGGCCGAGCTCGAAGGCTCACCGGCGGGCTACGTCGCGCTCACCCGCTCCGAGGAATCGGTCCGCATCGACCAGCTCTTCGTGAGCCCCGAGCACGAGGCCGAAGGCATCGGCCGCCAGCTCCTCGAGTGGTCGGAGGGTTACGCGATCTCCGAGCGCGCGGCGAAGCTTCAGGTCGTCGTCGAGCCCGAGAACCGCCGCGCGTTCGATTTCTACCGCGGCCGCGGCTTCACCGAGGCCGGTGAGGATCTCCTCGAATTGCGGCTTCCAGAGTCGACCTCTTAGTTACTCTTATGCAGCAATGCAGCAGGTTCTCGTTCTGAACGCGAGTTACGAGCCGCTCAACGTCTGTTCGGTGCGGCGTGCCCACGTGCTCGTGTTCAAGGGAAAGGCCGAGGTGCTCGAGGATCTGCCGCGCCCGCTCCGCTCCGCCAGCGACACCTTCCGCTGGCCGCACGTGATCCGGCTCGTCTCCTACGTCCGGGTCCCGCGGGCGGTGAAGCGGAAGATCTCCCGCCGGGCGCTGTTCGCGCGCGACGGGTGGCGCTGCCAGTACTGCGGCTCGACGGGAAAGCTCACCCTGGACCATGTCGTCCCCAGGAGCCGAGGAGGCGACTCCGTGTGGGAGAACGTCGTCACCTCCTGCGCGCCCTGCAACCTGAAGAAGGGGAATCGGCTCCTGGACGAGGTCGAGATGCGCCTGATCTCCGCGCCGAAGCCGCCTTCCCCCTCGCTCTTCGTCACGCTCGCGGCGCCGAAGGTGCCCGACGTCTGGCAGCCCTATCTCACCGCCTTCGGGACCTCGACGTCTACCGCGGCCGCCTGATCCTGGACGGACGTCAGCCCCGTCGTCTACACTGAGAAAAGTACGTAGGCGACGTGGCCTCGGACGAAATCCGTCCGGGGCTCTTTGCATTTAAAGGAGGAAGCGCATGGCCATGGTCGAGCAGAAGGGACGGGCAAAGAGCACGCCGAGCGAGCGAGAGCGAGTGCTGCGCGAGGTGAACGAGCAGAGCGTGAAGTTCATCCACCTCTGGTTCACCGACATCGAAGGTCATCTGAAGAGCTTCTCGATCACGCCGGCCGAGCTCGAGGGCGCGCTCGACGACGGGATGGGCTTCGACGGCTCGTCCATCACCGGCTTCAACGCGATCGAGGAATCGGACATGGTCGCGATCCCGGATCCGGCCACCTTCCAGCTCATGCCGAACGGCGACGTCAAGGTCGCCCGGATGATCTGCGACGTCGTGACGCCGGACGGGGAGCCGTACGACGGGGATCCGCGCAACGTCCTTCGCCGCGCGCTCGACCGCATGCGCTCGATGGGCTTCGACACGTTCAACGTCGGGCCCGAGCTCGAGTACTTCCTCTTCAAGGACGACCAGGGCACCGAGCCGCTCGACGAGGGCGGCTACTTCGCCATGACGACCATGGACGCCGCGAGCGACCTCCGGCACGACACGGTCAAGGCGCTCGAGTCCATGGGCATCCCAATCGAGTACGTCCACCACGAGGTCGGGCCGTCCCAGCACGAGATCGACATGCGCTACGCCTCTGCGCTCGACATGGCCGACCACACGGTCACGTACCGGCTCGTGGTCAAGGAGATCGCGAAGAAGGCCGGCTTCCACGCGACGTTCATGCCGAAGCCGCTCTTCGGCGAGAACGGGTCGGGCATGCACACCCACCAGTCCCTCTTCTCCGAGGGAAAGAACGCGTTCTTCGACGCCGACGACGAGTGGCACCTTTCCGCGGTCGGCAAGGCCTTCATCGCGGGCCAGCTGCATCACGCGCGCGAGATCTCTGCCGTGTTCGCGCAGTGGGTCAACTCCTACAAGCGGCTCGTCCCCGGCTACGAGGCTCCGGTCTACGTCGCCTGGTCGCGCCGCAACCGCTCGGCGCTGATCCGGATCCCGCTCTACAAGCCCGGCAACGAGCAGGCCACGCGCGCCGAGATTCGCTGCCCGGATCCCGCGTGCAACCCCTACCTCACCTTCGCCGCCCTTCTGCACGCGGGTCTCGAGGGCATCGAGAAGGGCTACGAGCTGCCGGCGCCCATGGAGCAGAACCTCTACAAGCTCTCACCCGAGGAGCGGAAGGAGCGCGGCATCGTCGCTCTCCCGGAAACCCTCGGCGAGGCGATCGACGAGCTCGCGGGCTCCGAGCTCGCGAAGAAGGCGCTCGGCGACCACGTCTTCTCGAGCTACGTGAAGCTGAAGCGCAAGGAGTGGGACGACTACCGCGTCCAGCTCACCCCATGGGAGATGGAGAACTACCTGGGCGTCTTGTAAGCCGACCCCGACGGGTCATATGATCCCTGACGGTGTCGCCGCTTCCTCTGTGAAGCGGGGGACTGACTGACGGCCGACCGCGAGCCCCTTCTCAGCAAGTGGCTCGTGGTCGTTAAGCGGCCAGTGCGTCCGCGAGCGCAGCCTGGAAGTCCGGCAGCGCGAAGGGCTTCACCAGGTACGCGACGGGATCGAGACGTCGCGTGCCGCCGTTCGGAAGGTCGATGCTGGCGCAGATGAGCGGGATGTCGCCCGACGCGGCGCGAAAGGCCTGTGCGCGCTCGACCGAGGGAGGGTGCGCCGGCTCGAGCACGATCGCCTCGACGCCGCAGAGGACCACATCGTCGAGAACGGGCTCGTGACCCATGCGCGAAACGATGCGCGTGAGGAGGTCGCGCACCTCGGGATGGGGCTCGCAGATGAGCACTCGGGCCACACCCTGACCATCGGCGGCGCGGAGCCGAATGTCGGCTGCATCTGGTATGGAACGCGTATGAAGCGGAGCCGCATCCTCGTCGTGGACGACGATCGCGACATCCGGGGGCTCGTCCGCGAGCTCCTCTCGCGCGCGGGCTACGACGTGTCGGAGGCCGAAAGCGGCAAGGCCGGACTGCGCCAGTTCTACGCGGCGCCGCCCGATCTCGTCCTGCTCGACGTGTCCATGCCGGAGCTCGACGGCTGGCAGACGCTCGAGCGGATCAGGGATCTCAGTGAGGTGCCCGTGATGATGCTGACGGCCCGGGCGGGCGAGCTCGAGAAGGTGCGCGGGCTCAAGGGCGGCGCGGACGATTACGTCACGAAGCCCTTCGGCCGCCAGGAGCTCCTGGCGCGGGTGGAGGCTCTGCTGCGGCGCTCGGGCCCGCGGGGCGAGGAGCCGACGACCTACGGCGACGGCGTCGTGACGATCGACTTCGCCCAGCGAGAGGTCACGGTCGGCGGGAACAAGGTCGCGCTGACGCCGCTCGAGTTCAAGCTCCTCGCGGTCTTCGTCCGCCACCCGAACCAGGTCCTCTCCCACGAGCAGCTCCTCGAGCTCGTCTGGGGCGACGCCCTCAGCGGGTCGCGCGCCCGCGCCAAGCTCTATGTCGGTTACCTGCGCCAGAAGCTCTCGGACGCGGGAGCGGACGCATCCATGATCGAGACCGTGCGTGGTTTCGGGTACCGCTACCGGCCGAAGGCCGGCTGATCCGTCACGAAGCGATTTCTTCCTGGAGCGGCTCTGCCGGCTGCACGGCGCGAATCGGGATCGAGACGCGGAAGGTCGCGCCCTCGCCGTCGCTCGACGCGAGCGTGATCCGGCCGCCGTTCGCATGGACGATCGCCTTGGAGATGGCGAGGCCGAGGCCCGTTCCCTGGATCGCCTCCTCCGTCGCGCGTGAGGTCCGGAAGAAGCGCTCGAAGACGTGCTCCTGCTCCTCGGCCGGAATGCCCATGCCGGTGTCGCGGACCTCGAGGATCGCGTTGCCGCGAGAGGAGCTCGCGCGCACGTCCACCCGGCCGCCTTCGGGCGTGAACTTGATGGCGTTCGAGACGAGGTTGTCGAGGAGCTGGGCCAGCCGCGCGCGATCGCCGGCGAGGGGCTGCAGCCGGCCCGTCGCGAGGGTCAGCGTGATGTCCTTGTCTTCCGCGAGCGGCCGGGCGGTCTCGACCGACTCGACTGCGATCGCGGCCAGGTCGACGGCGCCCATCTCGAGGGAGAGCTTGCCGGCCTCGATCTGCGCGAGGAAGAGCAGGTCGCCGACGAGCGCGAGCAGCCGGTTCGCGTTCCGCTGCACGATGCCGAGGAAATCCCGCTGCTCCTGCGTCACCTCCCCGGCCTCGCCGTCGATGACGAGCTCGAGGTAGCCGCGGATCGAGGTCAGCGGGGTGCGGAGCTCGTGCGACACGAGGGCCACGAACTCGTCCTTCAGCCGGTCGAGCTCGAGCAGCCGCTCGTTCCGTACCTCGAGCTCGCGGGTGAAGTCCTCGCGCTCCTGCTCGACGCGCTTGCGGTCGGTGATGTCCTGGGCAATGGCTGCGATGGAAACGATCTCCCCGGCGGGATCCCGCACGGCCGAAACCGTCACCGAGATGTCGACCAGGCTCCCGTCCTTGCGCCGCCGAGTGGACTCGAAGCGACCCTCGCCGGCCTTGACCACGGCCGCGAGATTCTTGAGCGGTTCCGCCTCCTGGCCCTCGGGAGCGAGGATGGAGATCGACTCCCCGACCATCTCCTCGGCCGTGTAGCCGAACAGCGCCTCGGCGCCCTTGTTCCAACTCGTGATGAGGCCGTCGAGCCCGGTCGACATGATCGCGTCGTCGGACGACTCGACGATAGCCGCGAGCTTGAGGCTCTCGATCTCGGCGCGCCGGTGATCGGTGACGTCGAAGATGGCCCCGTCGAGGCGGTCGAGGCCGTCGGCGTTGAGGACTGCCTGCCCTTGCTCGATCACGTAGCGCACCGACCCGTCCCGGTGGACGACCCGGTAGTCGGCCGTGTACGGCCTACGGTCGGAGACCGACGCGTCGACCTGGGCCTCGAGGCGCTCGCGGTCGTCCGGGTGGACGACGCTTGCGAAGCTCCGCACCCGGTTGTCGATGAAATCGGTGGACGGGTAGCCGACGATCTCCTCGATCCCGTCGCTCAGGAACTCCATCGTCCAGTCGGAGTCGATGTCGCAGCGGAAGACGGTGCCCGGGATGTTGGCGACGAGCCCGCGGAAGCGCGACTCGCTCTCCACGAGCGCGAGCTCGCTGCTCTTGCGGGCCGTGATGTCGATGAGGAATCCCTGCGCCAGCATCGGAGTCCCGTCCCGGTCGTGGATGACACGGATCTGGTCTTCGACCCAGATGACTTGGCCGCTCTTCGCCCGCAGGCGGTACTGCGACGAGAACGTGGCGGCGTTGGCGTAGCCCGTCCGGTGCTCGTTGCGGACGCGTTCGACGTCGTCCGGGTGGACGACCTCCCAGAAGAGGCCGGGAGTGGCGAGCCACTCCTCCGGGGTGTAGCCGAGCATGTCCTCCAGCTGGGGGCTGACGTAGGTGGAGAGTCCAGGATTGTCCAGCGAGCTGATGTAGCTGACGAGCGGGAGCTCCTCGACCAGCGCGCGGTAGCGCGCGTCGGCCTCCCGCAGGCTGGCGAACGCCTGCTTCCGCTCGGTCATCGACTTCTCGAGCTCGTCGGTCTTCTGCTGCAGCCGCCGCGTGCGCGCGCCGAGCGCACCCGTCACCTGGCGGAGGATCGGGAAGAGCGAGGCGTAGAGAAGGAGCAGCGCGAGGAAGAGCGCCGCAGCCACGGGCTTGATGGCGTCGGCGGCCTCTGCGTTCACCTCATGGAAGTTCTTGTACAGCTCGAGAGTGCCCGCAGGCTCGCTCGCGCCGTCGAGCTGGACCGGGACGTACGCGGCGAGGGTGTCGAAGTTCTCGCCCGTGCCGCCCTCGTCGTTCAGCTTGCCGAGCTCGGTGCTCGGCACTGCGTGCGCGCCCGCTCCCGCAAAATCGCCCGGATGGCTCGTGCCGATGAGCGAGGGCACGTCGGAGTACGTGACCACGCCGTCCTTCGTCCAAAGCTTGACCCGGACGAACTCGTCGTTCAGGAGCGGCTTGAAGATGCGGTCGAGCTCCGCCCGGCGGGCATTGCCCACGGGAGCGGTGAAGTCGGAGGGCTGCAGTCGGTCGCCGAGGATGAGGGCGGTCGACTTGGTGTGTTCGAGCGCTTCGCGCTCAGCCCGATCCTCCGCGGCGTGGCGCGCGAACCAGAGAATGCCGACGCCCGCCAGCAGCAGCGCGATCGCGCTGTAGAGGGCGAAACGCAGGACCAGACGGGGCGGCCTGCTGGCGCCGGCGTGAGAGCTCACGGACTCGTTATCGGAGTCGCAATCCCCTCGCTTAAGCTTGGATCGTGGATCGTTCCGCCCGGCATCTGCGGCTCCTGACCGAGACCATCGCCGCGGTCAACTCGACCCTGGATCTCGATGAGGTCTTCGAGCTGATCGCACACAAGGTCGCCGAGGCGCTAGAAACGGACGCGTGCTTCGTCTACCTCTACGACGAGGCTGCCGACGAGCTTGTTCTGCGCGCCTCCTACGGGACGAGGGTCGAGGAGCTCACCCGCGTCCCGAAGATGCGCCCGGGCGAGGGAATCACCGGGACGGCGGCCGCGGAACGTGCACCGGTGATGATCCCGAAAGA
>JAICVP010000131.1 GCA_025935275.1 Thermoleophilia bacterium | reverse complement strand
GCCCTCTTCGCAGCAGCCGCAGGGATCCTCGCCGCCACGCTGCTCCGCCCGGTCTCGGCGCCCGCGCACGCAATGGCGGAGCCCGCTACCCAGACGGAGTAGGCACAGCCGCCTGGACGGCTGCTACGTCAGCGTCTTGCCGTCGCGGAGGAGGGCGACGTACTCGGCGATCCGCTTCGCCCGAGTCTCGGCCCGCTTCGCGTCACCGATGCGATAGAGGAAGGGGTAGCGCTTCGTCGAGCCGAGGCCCGAGAAGAACTCGGCCGCAGCCGGCTCGGCCTGGAGGGCGGCCTGGAAGTCGTCGGGGACCGTGGCCGTGCTCGGCGAGTCGTAGGCCTCGTCCCAGCGGCCGTCCCCCTTGGCCCGGTCGATCTCACCGAGTCCCCGCGGCCGCATGCGGCCCTCCGCGATCAGTCGCTCCGCCAGGCCGCGGTTCCGCTTCGACCACTTGGAGCGAGCCCGCCGCGGCGTGAATCTCTGCAGGTAGTGGTCGTCGTCGAGTCGCTTCGTCTGGCCGTCGATCCAGCCGTGGCAGAGCGCGACCTCGAGCGCCTCGGCGTAGACGACTGACCGGATCCCCGAGGCTTTCTTCGCGAACTTGAGCCAGATGCCGTCGGAGTCTTCGGCGTGCTCGTCCAACCAGGCCTCGAGCTCACCCGAGGTGGCGAAGAAGAGGACCGGTTGTTCGGCCTTCGCCACGCCTCAGCGCCGGGCGCGGAAGAACCCCTGGGGCGCGAGGCCCGCCACCGCCTTCGTGACGGGGTCGACGCTCTTGCCCTGATCCTCGCGGCCTTCCTTGTGCCGGACGGCCTGGCGCACGACGAGCCCGCCCACGAAGCGGATCGGCTCGGGCGGGAACTTCGCGCACACGCCGCAGTTGAGCGGAGAGCCGGACCACTCGTCGTCGCGGCGTAGCGCGCTCGAGGCGAGGATCTTCGCGATCGTGAGGGAGGGCGCGACCCCGTTTCCGGAGTAGCCCGTTCCGTAGACGATCTTCGTCCGTGCCGGAAGAGCCCCCACCATGGGAAATCCGTCCGGGGTGCGGTCGATCGGCCCTCCCCACGCGTGCGTGACGGGCACATCCTTCGCTGCGGGAACGAGCGTGACCAGCTCCTCTTCGAGCTCGCGCGTCTGGCGACCGTTGTAGTCGAAGTTCGAATTGACCCTGCCGCCGAATGCGAGCCGTCCGCCTCCGCGCCCGAACGCCACCCTCCCGTCCTGCGTCGTCCGGTAGTAGTGCACGAGCAGGCGACAGTCGGAGATCGCCTCGCCCCCGGTCCAGCCGCTTTCCTCGAGCTTCTCCTGCATCGGCGCCGTCGCAACCATGTCGCTCGCGACCGCGACAACGGCGCGCGCGAGCTCGGGGATCTTCGTCGCCCAGGCGTTCAGCGCGAGCACGACCGCATCGGCGCTCACCCGCCCCGAGGGGGTGTGCACCACGCCGTCCTCGCGGTCGAGGTCGACCATCGGCGTGCGCTCGTAGATGCGGACGCCCTTCTCGACGGCGACCCGGCGTAGCCCCCGGGCGAGAAGCGCCGGCTGCACGATCGCAGCGGTCTTCTCGTAAGCGGCGCCGAGGTGAATCGGCGAGCCCGTGCGCTCCTGTACCTCTTCAGCGCTCAGAAGCTCATACGGGTGCGCGCCGTGCGCGGCCGCAGTCTCGACACTCGGGATCCAGGCGCCGATCTGCGCGGGTGAGGTCGCCGTCCACAGCCAACCCCCTTCGTGGAAGTGCGCGTCGACGCCCTCGCGCTCGCAGAACGCGCCGATCTCCCTGACCGCGTCCTCGCTCGCCTTGGCGAGCCGGATGGCCTCCTCCTCGCCGACTCGGTTGATCAGCGTCGAGACCTTCGACCACCAGGTGAGTGCGAACCCGCCGTTGCGCCCGGACGGGCCGCCGCCGCAGATGTCCTGGTCGATGACGACGACGTCGGCGCCCGGCTCGAGCTCCTTGATGCGAAGCGCGGTCCAGAGACCCGTGTAGCCGCCGCCGACGATGCAGACATCGGCCCTCGTGTCCTCGAGCAGCTCCTGCGACTCGACGCCCTCCTCGGCGCGCAGGGCCTCCTGGAGCCAGAGTGAGCGCGGGCCGGCCATCGGCCTCAACCCTACCGATGGCCGAAGTGGTGAGCCTCCGGAAGAGCGGAGCGG
This sequence comes from Thermoleophilia bacterium, assembly GCA_025935275.1. Classification (GTDB taxonomy): domain Bacteria; phylum Actinomycetota; class Thermoleophilia; order Gaiellales; family Gaiellaceae; genus DATEOR01. The sequence continues at coordinate 3,715 of JAICVP010000131.1, read as the reverse complement.
ACCTCGGCCTCTCCCGCGGCTTGGCGCGCGAGCGGCGCGAGCGTGACGAGCTCGTCCACGATCACGTTCCGGTTCCGCTCGAATTTCTCGAAGCGACCGCGCGCTAGGAGGAGCGGCTCGCCGCGGACGAGCGGGCGAAAGCGCTCGTATACCTCCGGCGGGATGACGAGGTTCATCTGCCCGTGCTCGTCCTCGAGGAGCATGAAGACGACGCCGTTCGCCGTCGCCGGACGCTGGCGGGCGACGACGAGACCCGCGACCGCAACGCGGGTTCTGTGTTCCAGGTGGTCGAAGTCCGCGCTCGTCGCCACCTCGGCCGGCAGGTGGGGCCGAAGCAGGTCGAGCGGGTGGACGCCGACCGACATGCTCGTCGTCCGGTAGTCGGCGAGCATGCGCTCCCACGACGTCTGCTCGGGCAGCTCGGGAATCTCCGACGTCGGACCGAGCGGCAGCGCCAGCTGGCGCTCGTCCCCGCCCGAGCCCACGGAGACGGATCGCGGCGCAAGCCCGAGCCGCCACAGAAGCTGCCGCCTGGGCCAGCCGAACGAATCACACGCGCCCGAGGCGACGAACGCCTCGAGACCCGGCCGATCGAGCGGCGCCCGCTGGGCAAGCTGAATCACGTTGCGGAAAGCGCCGTTCTCGTCCCGCTCGGCCACGAATGCCTTGGCCGCATCCTCCGCGACACCCTTGATGTAGCCGAGCCCGATTCGAACCGCGTTCCCCTCGAGACGGCACGAAGCGGCGCTCAGGTTCACGTCGGGCGGCAGCACCTCGACGCCGCGACGCTGCGCATCGCGCACGAGGCTCGCAGGCGGATAGAAGCCCATCGGCTGGGCGTTCAGGAGCGCGCAGAGGAACTCCCCAGGGTAGTAGTGGCGGAGCCAGGCCGACTGGTAGGCGAGCAACGCAAAGGCGGCCGCGTGCGACTTCGGAAAACCGAACGCCGCGAAGCCGTTGATCTTCGAGAAGACGAGCTCCGTGGTCTCCTGCGACACGCCGTTTCTCGCCGCCCCGGTGAAGAACCGCTCGCGGTGGGCCTCGATGGCATCCTGGCTCCGCTTGCGGCTCATCGCCCGCCGCAGACCCTCCGCCTCCCCCACGCTGAAGCCGGCGAGCGCCATCGCGACCTCGAGCACCTGCTCCTGGAAGATGATCGCGCCGAGCGTTTCCTCGAGGCAGTCCGCGAGGAGCGGGTGGTCGTGCGGGATGACGTAGCCCGGGTCCTCCCGGCGGCGCTGCCTGCGCTCGACGTACGGGTGCACGGCCTTCCCCTGAATCGGTCCCGGCCGGACCAGCGCCACCTGCACGGTCAGGTCGTCGAGGTTCTCGGGCCGCGTGCGCAGCAGGCTCTGCATCTGCGCACGGCTCTCGATCTGGAAGAGCCCCACGGTGTCCGCGTCCTGTATCTCCCTGTAGACGGCCTGGTCGTCGAGCGGAATACGGGAGAGGTCGATCCGCTCGCCGCGCAGGCGGACGATCTGGTCGACGCACTCCTCGACCGCAGACAGCATTCCGAGCCCGAGCAGGTCGATCTTCAGGAAACCGGCGTCCGCGCAGGAGTCCTTGTCCCACTGGCAGAGCCTGCGGCCCTCCATGGCCGCGTGCTCGACGGGCACGAGCTCGACGAGGGGGCGGCTCGAGATGACCATCCCGCCCGGGTGCTGGGACAGATGCCTCGGAAGGCCGCCGATCTCGGCGCAAAGCTCTCCGAAAGCCCGCCAGCGCGGCGAGGCGAGCTTTGTCTCCGCGCCCGGCAGCCGCTCCAGCTCCTCCGCAACGCGCCGCGGGCTTCCTTCGGTGATGCGCGCGAGCCGCTCGAGCTCCGACTGCGGCAGCCCGAGCGCCTTGCCGACGTCGCGGATCGCGCCGCGGGAGCGGTACGTCGCGAAGCTCGCCACGAGCGCCGAGTGCTCGTGACCGTAGCGCTCGATCACGGCGACGATCAGCTTCTCGCGGATGTCGCGCGGGAAATCGAGGTCGATGTCCGGGACGGAGACGAGCTCACGGTTCAGGAAACGGCCGAGCGCGAGCCCCGCCGAGACGGGATCGACGTGAGACAGGCCGGTCAGGTAGCAGACGATCGAACCGACCGAGCTTCCCCGGCCGCGGCCGGGTGGCAGGAGATGGCGCGGCGAGCCGGGCCCGCGCACCTCGTAGGCGACCTCCCGGGCGAGCTCGAGCACCTCCCAGTGGAGGAGGAAGAAGCCCGAGAGCCCGAGCTCGGCGATCAGCGCGAGCTCCTCTCTGAGGCGGGCGTCGGCACGCCGACGGAGCTCGGACGGCGCGTTGCGGTAGCGCTCTTCGAAGGCGCGCCCGCAGACCTGGGCCAGCTGCACGTCTGCCGGGTCGGCGCCGTCCGAGAAGTCGGGATAGCGATAGCCGAGCTCGTGCGTGAGGTCGAACTCGAGCCGCTCGGCAAGGTCGACCGTGGCGTGAACGGCATCTCGGTCCTCCGGAAAGCGGGCGGCGGCCTCACCTGGCGGAGCGAGGACGAATTCCTCGTTTCCGCGCCGCTCCGCCTCGCAGCCTTCGAGAGCCACGTTGTGCTTCACGGCGACGAGCACGTCCTGCAGGCGCGCGCGGCGCGGATGGTGGGCGTGCACGTCTCCCGTGGCGATTGTCCGCACGCCGAGGTCTGCGGCCAGGTCACGAAGCGCGGCGTTGCGCCGGGCGTCGCCCCGCGCGTACGGACGTTGGAGCTCCACGTAGAAGCGATCGCGACCGAAGGCGCGGGCGAGGCGGGCGGCGCCGTTCGGGCTTCTCACGCCGAGGCCCTGGCGCGCACAGCCGGAGAGGCAGACGAGCCCCTCGTTGAGCTCGGCGAGCAGAGCGGGCTCGAGCCCGGGATTGAGGCGCTCGCGGGCGTGCGAGGCGGTGAGCAGGCGGCACAGGTTCGCGTAGCCGCGCGGGGTCTCGACCAGGAGCGTCAGGTGCGTGCCGTCGGCGAGCGTGACCTCGGCGCCGGTGATGGCGCGAACGCCGACCGCGCGTGCCGCGTAAGCGAACTCGAGCGACCCGTAGACGCCGTCGTGGTCGGTGAGCGCAAGCGCCGGATAGCCGAGCTCCGCAGCGCGGACGGCGAGCTCCTCGGGCAGCGAGGCGCCGTCGAGGAAGCTGTAGGCGGAGTGCGCGTGCAGCTCGACGTATTGCGACCTGCTCACGCGCGCCTTTTGGCCCTTTCCGCATCACACCCGCACGCTTTTCCGCAATAGGATCGAAGTGGAGGGAGGCCCGCGGCGGCCCCGGAGAATTTCAGGCTTTCTGGCGGAACCAGCCTCCCCCCTCCTCGTCCTCGAAGACTGCAACGTTTTCGCCCGTCGTGAGCACGAGATCGAAGTAGCGCCGCCGCACGGGGGCTTCCGTCCACCAGCGGTCGACCACCCTCCACTCCTCGCGCACCTGAAACACGTCCACCTGCCCGACTGCAGCCGGCAACCCCTCCTCGACCGTGACGCGCACGGGTCGAGGCTCGTTCAGTCGTCGCGCGGCACGAGAATCGCCCTGGCCTCGGGAATCCGCGACCATGGCGCTACCTCCACGACCGTGCAGACCGCCTCGATCCCCATCGCGGCCCGCACCTGGCGGAGCCCTTCGCGAAGGCGACCTCGAAGTCGACTGCCGCGCGGGCGGACGAGCTCGGCCTGAGTCCCGACGGACTCGGTCAGCTCCCCCAGCTCGAGCCGTAACTCGACCGCCGGCGCAGGCAGTTCTT
>JAICVP010000294.1 GCA_025935275.1 Thermoleophilia bacterium | reverse complement strand
CGTGGTGGACGGCGAGCGCGCACATGATCGCCTCGATCGCGCCCGCAGCGCCGAAGGTGTGGCCCATCACCGACTTCGTCGACGAGACCGCGAGCTCGTACGCGTGGTCGCCGAAGACCTCCTTGATCGCCTTCGTCTCGGCCAGGTCGCCGAGCGGCGTCGAGGTGCCGTGCGCGTTGATGTAGTCGACGTCAGCTGGCTCGACACCGGCGCGCTCGAGCGCGTTTCGCATCATCTCGACGACGCCGACGGAGTCCGGATCGGGCGCGGCCATGTGGTAGGCGTCGTTCGAGGCGCCGTACGAAAGCACCTCCGCGTAGATGTTCGCGCCCCGCCGCTGCGCCGACTCGAGGTCCTCGAGCATGACGATCCCCGCCCCCTCTGCCATGACGAAGCCCTCGCGCTCCGCGTCGAACGGGCGCGACGCCGCGGTGGGGTCGCCGTTCCCGGCGGCGAGGCCCCGCATGTTCGTGAAGCCGGCGAGGATGAGCGGGTGGATGCAGCCTTCCGTCCCTCCGGCGAGCACCGCGTCGGCGTGGCCGTTCCGGATCATCTCCGCCCCCTCGCCAATCGCATGCGATCCGGTGGCGCAGGCCGACACGACCGCGTAGTTGGGCCCGCGGATGCCGAGCTCGATCGCGAGCTGGCCGCTCGGCGAGTCCACCAGGATGTTCGGAAGGAAGTTCGGCGACACCCGGTCGGCCCCGCGGTCCCGCAGGATCTCGTGCTGGCGCATGAGCTCGTTGAAGCCCCCGATGCAGCAGCCGACGACGACTCCGACCCGCTCGGGGTTGTAGCCGTTCACGCCCGCGTCGTTCAGTGCTTCCTTGGCCGCGCCGAGCGCGAAGAGCACGTTGCGATCGAGGCGCTTGGCCTCCTTCGGCGAAGTGACCGAGCTCGGGTCGAAGTCCTTCACCTCGCCGGCGATGCGGACGGGAAGGTCGTCCGTCGGAAAGGCCTGGATCGTGTCCACGCCGCTGCGGCCCGCGACGGCCGCTTCCCAGGTCGACTTGGCGTCGTTCCCGAGGGGCGAGACGACCCCGACACCCGTGATGACAACTCTCTTGTTCATGTCCTCGATAGCGTTAGACGGCGCAATGGCTTCCGCGGTTTCGCCCAAGCTTCCTTTTCCTCCAATGGAGGCCGAGCTCGTCGACGAGCTCCCGCAACCCGACGGCTGGCAGTACGAGCCCAAGTGGGACGGCTTTCGCGGGATCCTGGAGAACGTCACCGGCGAGCTGCACCTCTGGAGCCGTAACGGCCGTCCCCTGCTTCGCTACTTCCCGGAGCTGGAGGCGCTCGGAAAGAAGCTGAAGCCGAACTCGGCCGTGGACGGAGAGATCGTCATCTCGCGCGAGGGAGCACTTGACTTCGACGCCCTGCAGATGCGCCTCCATCCGGCGGAGAGCAGGGTGCGCAAGCTCTCGGAAGAGATGCCCGCGGACTTTGTCGCTTTCGACCTCCTCCTTTGGGACGGTGAGGCGGTCCATGAGTTTCCGCTGGAAGAACGCCGCAAACGCGTGGAGAAGCTGCCTTTCTCGGTTTCGCCGGCCACGAACGACCGCAAGGTTGCCGAGGGGTGGCTCGACCGGCTGGAGGTCGCCGGGTTCGACGGCGTCATCGCCAAGCGCAAGGGGTTCCCATACCTCCCCGGCTCGCGCGAGGGCGTCGTCAAGGTGAAGGGCGAGAAGACGGCAGACTGCGTCGTCTTCGGCGTCACGTGGAGCGAGAAGGGCCCCGGGATCGCGAGCCTCATGCTCGGCCTGTACGAGGGGAAAGAGCTGCGGCCCGTCGGCACCGCGTCGACCGCGGGGAAGCGCCGCGACGAGATCCTCGCGCAGGTGCAGCCCCTGCTCGGAAAGAACCCGGAGCGGAAGCCCCGCGGCGAGCCGAGCCGCTGGCGGCCCAAGGTGACCGGCGAGTGGAGCCCCGTCGAGCCGAAGCTGGTCGTCGAGGTGCGCTACGACAAATGGCAGAAGGCCCGGTTCCGCCACGGGACGCGCTTCCTGCGCTTCCGCCCCGACAAGGATCCGGAGCAGTGCACCGTCTCCCAGGTGAAGCCCAGGCCGAAGAAGGGCGACCCTACGGTGCCGGCGCTTCTAGACCGAGCTTCCCGAACCGCGAAGCCAGGCTGACCTTCCGCCGCCACATACCGGCGGTGAGGTCGCCCACCTTCTTCACCCGCGCAGGCGTCGTCTGCACCGTGAATGCCTCCGGCTCGACCGACGGCACTTCCTTCCAATCGAGCGGCGTCGAAACGCGGGCGTCGGCCACCGGCCGGACCGAGTAGGCGGACGCGATCGTCCGGTCGCGCGAGTTCTGGCCGTAGTCGACGAAGACACCACGCCGGTCGGCCACCTTCCACGTGGTCGTCGCGACATCCTGGTCGCCGATTCGCCGCTCCACCTCCTGCGCGAGCGCCTTCGCGAAGCGCCGCACCTCGGGGAACCGCAGCTCGGGTCGGATCGGGCAGAGGATGTGGAGGCCGGTGGCCCCCGAGGTTTTCGGAAAGCTCGGGAGCTCGAGCTCGTCCATGAGCTCCTTCACGACCACGGCGATCTCGCGCACGTGCGACCACGGATT
>JAICVP010000344.1 GCA_025935275.1 Thermoleophilia bacterium | reverse complement strand
TCGAACATCGCCCGCACCTCGGCCGGGGGGAGGACGCCTGCCGTCACTCCTGACCCCAGCGCTTCGTCAGCTTGTTCTCGATTCCGAGCTGGTCCAGGCATCTCCCTACGACGAATTCGATCAGATCGTCGATGGTCTGGGGAGCGTGGTAGAAGCCCGGCGCCGCCATGAGCACGACGGCTCCCGCCCGCCGCAGCCGCAGGAGGTTCTCCAGATGGATGTCGGAGAGCGGGGTCTCGCGGGGCACCACGACGAGCTTGCGCCCCTCCTTGATCGCGACGGAGGCCGCGCGGTGAATGAGGTTCGACATCGTCCCCGAGGCGATCGTGCCCGCCGTGCCCATGGAGCACGGGCAGATGACGTAGGCGTCGACCTTCGCGGAACCGCTCGCATAGGGCGCGCGCCAGTCGTTCGGCCCGTGCACGGTCACCCCGGCGCGGTCCCCCACGAAGCGTCTCAGCACCTCGTCGCGGTCGAGGTCGGGGTCGCCGTACAGCTCGGTGGCGACGACCTCGAGCCCCGCCGACGACGCGCACAGGCCGACCTCGACGTCGGCGGCGACCAGCGCGTCGAGGAGGCGTGCCGCATACGGGGCGCCGGAGGCGCCCGTGATCCCGAGGAAGACGTTCATCTCTCCCGCGCCCGGGAGCGCTAGCCCTCGCCGCCGTCGCCCTGTGGGCCCTTCGACTCCTCCAGGAAGGCGGCGAGCTGCTGGTACTGCTCGTCCGTGAAGTTGGGGAAGGGCGGCATGGCCGAACCGGGGTTCACGCAGCTCGGGCACTTGAGGTGAGCGATCTGGAACTCCTCGCCGCGGCCCTTCGCGCCTTCGGCCGTCAGGTCGGGAGCGCCGAGGTTCGGGCTGCCGGCCCCGAGATAGGTGTGGCAGCCCATGCAGCCCGCCTGCGCGAAGATCTTGGCTCCCTCCTCACCGTCCGCCGAGAGTCCCTGCGCCGCCACCCACTGAGGCACGTCTTGAAGGTTCTCGCTGCCGAGTGACTCCTCCGCGGTCGCGCCCTTGTAGGTGAGGATGCCCATCGAGGCGACGACGAGGAGCGCGGCTACGACAGCCACCGGCCGCCGGGCGATCCGCCGTTCCCGGCGCCTGTCGTAGAACGGCACCATGATCAGGAGGATCAGGAGCAGTGTGGGGATCCCGATCGTGGCGAGGATGACCGTCTCCGGCCATTTGAAGATCCGCAGCAGATAGAAGAGGAAGTAGAAGTACCAGTCCGGCCGCGGGATGAACTGCGTCGTGCCGGGGTCGGCTTGCTCCGCGTAGCGCGGGCCCAGGAGGCCCGCGTCGCCGGGCTCCTCGCCCGACGTGAAGTACCAGATCGCGGCCAGGGCGATGATCACGCTCACGACGACGAAGCTCATGACCGTGTCGTGGAACATCGCGTGCGGGAAGAAGGGTTTCCCGCGGCGCTGGACATCCTCCTTGTAGAGCTTGAACTGGGTGCGGTTGTCGTCCTTCTTGGCCATCGGCTAGGCCTCGGGCCTTCGCGGCGCGATCGCGCCGTTGCCACGCGGCTTCGGGTCGACGAGGCCCTTCCGGATCGGCCGGCCGTCCGCGACCTCCTCGTACCCGCCCGCAGCCTTCGTCCAGGGCGGCGCGGTGATGCCCAGGCGCACGACGAGATAGAGGTGCAGCCCGATGAGCGCGAATAAGCCGCCCGGGATGACGAGCATGTGCAGCGAGTAGAAGCGGGCTAACGTGTCGTTGCCGATCTCGGCGCCTCCTCGCAGGAACTCGCCGAGGTACGGGCCGACGATGGGAGCGTTCGCGTTGATGTTGATCGCGACGACGGTTGCCCAGTACGCGGTCTGGTCCCACGGCAGCAGGTAGCCGGTGAGGCCTTCGCCGAGCGCCATCGTCAACAGGATCACACCGACGAGCCAGTTGAGCTCGCGCGGGTACTTGTAGGCGCCGAAGAGGAAGACGCGCCCCATGTGCAGGAAGAGCAGGATGATGAAGACGCTCGCGCCCCACCTGTGCATGCCGCGCACGAGCCAGCCGAGCGTGAGGTCGTT
>JAICVP010000051.1 GCA_025935275.1 Thermoleophilia bacterium | reverse complement strand
GCTTCGAGCTCGGTCTCCGGAATGTCGTCGCGCCAGAAAAGGCTAGGCCCGAACGCCCGCGCGCCGTAGCGGCGCACGAAGAGGTCGACGTCGCGGACGTGATCCGGCTTCAGGACGACGACGAGGGTGGGCGGCGCGGCGTCGAGGCGCTCCCAGAGCTCGTGCTCCTCGTCCGGCGGGGCGAGCGGGTCGACGAGCGCCACCTCGCCCCCCGTCTCGATCACGGTGGAGGTCACCTGTGGCTTCCAACCGGCCTCGGAGCTCCAGTCGGGGTGGCGCAGGCGCCAGATCCAGAGACCGGGTGCGATGTCTAGCGGCGGCATGCCTCCTTATACTCGGGACATGGCCGAGATCGCGCACATCTGGCGCTCGCCGAAGCGGCGAGAGCTCATGGAGGAGCTCGACACCGCCCAGGTCTTCGAGAACGAAGGCGTCGAGGGCTGCGCCCACCGGCGCGGCGGCAAGCGCAACGTCCTCTTCGTCGCTGCGGAGGACCTCGAGTCCGTGGACGTCCCGCCCGGCCGCGTGAAGGAGAACTTCACCGTGCGCGGCGCCGACGTCATGAACTGGCCGATCGGCCAGCGCCTGCAGATCGGCGATGCCGAGTTCGAGATCTCCATGGTCTGCGACCCATGCGAGCTCATGGAGGAGATCCGCCCCGGCCTGCAGGCCGAGCTCGAGGGAAAGCGCGGGATGCTCGCCAAGGTCGTGACGACCGGGCGGGTCACGCGCGGCGACGAAGTTACGCTGCTTTGACGGCGGCGACGAGCTTCTCGACCGACGACTTCGCGTCTCCGAAGAGCATCGCCGAGTTCGGCTCGTAGAAGAGGTCGTTGTCGATCCCCGCGAAGCCGGGGCTCATGCTGCGCTTGAGGATGACGACGTTGGCGGCCTGGTCGACGTTCAGGATCGGCATGCCGTAGAGCGGGCTCTCCGGGTTGTCGCGCGCGGCCGGGTTCGTGACGTCGTTCGCGCCGATGACGAGCGCGACGTCGGTGCGCGGGAACTCCGGGTTGATGTCGTCCATGTCGTAGAGCTGCGGGTACGGGACCTGCGCCTCGGCGAGCAGGACGTTCATGTGGCCCGGCATCCGCCCAGCGACCGGATGGATCGCGTACTTCACGTCGACCCCGCGCGCCTCTAGGAGATCGGCGAGCTCCCGCACCGCGTGCTGGGCCTGCGCCACGGCGAGCCCGTAACCAGGCACGACGACGACGCGCTGGGCATACGCGAGCATGACGGCGGCGTCGTCGGCGGTCACTTCCCGGTAGGACTTCCCATCGGTCGAGGCCGCGGCGGCCAGCCCGCCGGCCGGCGCCGCCCCGAACGCACCGAACAGGACGTTGGCGATCGAGCGGTTCATCGCCCGCCCCATGAGGACGGTGAGCAGCGTCCCCGAGGCGCCGACGAGGGTGCCGCCGATGATCAGTGCCGTGTTCTCGAGCACGAAGCCGGCGGAGGCGGCGGCGAGCCCCGTGAACGCGTTCAGGAGCGAGATGACGACGGGCATGTCGGCGCCGCCGATCGGCAGGACGAGCATCACCCCGAAGAGGAGCGCGCCGAGGAGCAGGAGCACCATCCAGATCCCCTCCTCCGTCGAGCCGGCCGCGACGCCGAGCCCGAGGAGCGCGACGAAGAGAATGCCGTTCATCACCTGCTGGCCCGCGAAGGTGATGGGCCGCCCGGGCAAGACCTCCTGCAGCTTCCCGAACGCGACCAGGCTGCCCGAGAAGGAGACCGAGCCGATCAGCCCGGAGAAGAGCATCGCGCCGACCGAATCGCCGGAGAGGTGGCCGGGCTCGGGCGCGATCCGGTGGAACTCGGCCGCGGCGATGAGCGCCGCCGCGCCGCCGCCGACGCCGTTGAAGAGCGCCACCATCTGCGGCATCGCGGTCATCTTCACGAGGCGCGCCGAGACGATTCCGATCACGGTTCCCACCGCCATGCCGACGAGGATCAGCCAGTAGCTCGTGACGTCCTCGTCGAGGAAGGTGAAGAAGATGGCGATCGCCATTCCGACTGCGGCGATCCAGTTGCCCGAGCGGGCGGTCGGCGGCGACGAGAGCCGCCGGATCCCGACGATGAGGAGCACCGCGGCGACGAGGTACGTGAAGTTGATCGCCGTCTGCGACAGCGCGAGAACAGGCGTCATTCGGACTCGGGCTTGGACGGCTTGCGCTTGAACATCTCGAGCATGCGGTCGGTGACGAGGAAGCCGCCGACGACGTTGATCGTCCCGAAGACGACCGCCACGAACGCCAGCGCCTTTTCGAGGTCGGAGTCGGCCGAGCCGGCGATGAGCATCGCGCCGATCAGGACGATGCCGTGGATCGCGTTCGTGCCCGACATGAGCGGGGTGTGCAGCATCGTCGGGACCTTCGAGATGATCTCGATGCCGATGAACACGGCCAGCACGAAGACCGTGATGCTGTTCAGCAACGTCATCGTCATGCTGCCACGGGCTCCTTCAGCACCTTGCCCTCGTGGGTGACGCACGTCTCGCGCGTGATCTCGTCCTCGAAGTCGAGCGTGAGCTCCGAACCGCCTCCGAGGAGGTGGTTCAGGAACGTCCATACGTTGCGGGAGTACATCTGGCTCGCGTGCAGGGGCATCGAGCTCGGCAGGTTCAGCTCGCCGACCAGGGTGACCCCGTTCTCGACGACGGTCTCCCCGGGCTTTGTCAGCTCGCAATTCCCTCCGGCCTCGGCGGCGAGGTCGACGATCACGGAACCGGGCCGCATTCCGCGCGCGGCCTCGGCGGTGATGAGGATCGGCGCCTCGCGGCCGGGAATCAGCGCGGTCGTGATGACCGCGTCCGACTCGGCGACGTGGCGGGCGATCAGCTGCTGCTCGCGCTCGTGCTGGTCGTCCGAGAGCGCTACCGCATAGCCGCCCTGACCCTCGGCGCCCTCGACGTCGAGCTCGAGGAACGTGGCGCCGAGACTCTCCACTTGCTCCTTGACCGCCGGGCGCACGTCGAAGGCCGAGACGACGGCGCCGAGCCTGCGCGCGGTGGCGATCGCCTGCAGGCCGGCCACCCCCGCGCCGAGGACGAGGATGCGCGCGGGCGGGATCGTGCCCGCGGCCGTGGTCAGCATCGGCATGAACTTCGGCAGGTGGTCGGCCGCGATCAGCGTCCCCTTGTAGCCCGACACGGTGCTCTGCGACGAGAGCGCGTCCATCGGCTGCGCGCGGGTGATGCGCGGGATCGAGTCCATCGAGAACGCGGTCACGCGCCGCTCCGCGAGCGCGCGCACGAGGTCGCCGTTCACGAGAGGCTGCAGGAACGCGATCAGGATCTGGCCGTCGCCGAGCCGAGCGACCTCCTCCGCGCTCGGCTGCTGTACCTTCGCCACCGCGTCCGCCCCGGCGAACGCGTCCCCCACGACCTTTGCGCCGCTCGCTTCGTACGCCTCGTCGAGGAAGCCGGCCGCCGTGCCCGCGCCCGACTCGACGGCAACCTCGACGCCCGCTTCTGCCAGACGCTTGGCCGAATCGGGCACGAGGGCCACTCGCCGCTCGCCCGAAGCGGTCTCCTTGGGGACGCCGACCTTCATGCCGCGGGAAGTCTAAGCTGGCGCAGTGGACGACTGGCTGAGTGATGCGCGCGACCGGCTAGCCGAGGCCTCGGGCGAAAGCCCGGAGAGCCTGGGGCTCTCGCAGGGCGAGATCGACGAGCTGCTCGAGCTGGCCCGGGTCGCGGCGCACGACAGCGGCGAGCGGATCAACGCTCCGCTCCTCTGCTACCTCGTCGGCCTCGCGCGCGGCCGTACGGGCGCGGATCTGTCCGCGCTGGTGGACGCCACGGTCGGCAAGTAGCTCGGTAGGCTCCCGCTCGTGCCCGACCTGTCTGATCGGACCGCGGTCGTCACCGGCGCCTCGAGCGGAATCGGGGCCGAGACTGCGCGCGCACTCGCCAATGCGGGTGCGCGGCTCGCGCTCGGCGCGCGGCGAACCGACCGTCTCGAGGAACTGGTCAAGGAGCTTCCCGGTGAGGGCCATGTGACGGCCCCGCTGGATGTCACCGACGAGGACAGCTGCGCCGCCTTCGTCGAGACCGTGGCCGGCGCTCTCGGCCGCGTCGACATCCTGGTCAACAACGCTGGGCTGGCCCTGGGCCGCACCTCGGTCGAGGAGTCGAACGACGAGGACGACCGGCTGATGCTCGAGACGAACGTGCTCGGCCTGGTGCGCATGACGCGCCTCGTGCTCCCGCACATGGAGGACGGTCGCGGGCACATCGTCAACCTCGGCTCCTGGGCCGGACGAGAGGCCTATCCCCAGGGCGGCATGTACGTCGGCTCGAAGACTGCCGTGCTGGCGCTCACCCGTGTGCTGCGGAGGGAGCTCGTCGGGCGGATCAAGGTCTCGACCGTCGACCCCGGCATGGTGGGGGACACGGAGTTCTCCGACGTCCGCTTCCGCGGCGACCAGGAGCGCAAGGACGCGGTATACCGCGGGGTCGACTATCTGACTCCCGCCGATGTCGCTGATTGCATCCTCTTCGCCGTGACCCGGCCGGACTACATGGTCGTCGACGAGATGGTGATCAAGCCGCTCCAGCAGGCGAGCCAGGACGCGATCGTCCGCAAGTAGTGGCGCTGACGATTCTCGAAGGGTCGACGTTCTGCGTCTCGGACGAGCGTGGCGACATCTCCGACCCCGTGATGGGCCTCTTCGCCGACGACACTCGGTTCCTCTCGCGCTGGATCCTGACGATCAACGGCGAGCGGCCGCTCAAGCTCTCCTCCGACAAGGTCGAGTATTTCTCGGCCGCGTTCTACCTGCGGAACCCGGTTGCGGGCGGCCTGGAGCAGGACGTGCTCTCGATCGGGCGCGACCGCTTCATCGGCGACGGCATGCAGGAGCACATCGTCGTCCAAAACCACGCGCCGCATCCCGTCGAGTTCGAGCTCGCACTCGAGGTGGGCACCGACTTCGCGGATATCTTCGCCGTCAAGGAGCATGACTTTGCGCTCGGGCACCCGGACACGGCGTCCCCGCTCCCCGACCTCGCATCGTCCGAGTTCGAGGCCGACGGCAACCAGTTCGTCTTCACCGACGGGCCCACGCGGCTGACGCAGGTGCTGCTCTCCGAGCCGGGCGAGGTGAACGGAAGCTCGGTGCGCTACACGATCGCGCTCGAGCCACGGCAGGCGTGGCGGCTCCGCGCAGACGTGATTCCCTCGGCCGACGGGGTGAAAGTCGCCGTCGGGCACGCCGAGCGGAGGTTCGGGGACGAGCTTTCGCGGGTCCGTTCCTCGCTCTCGGCCTGGCACCTCTCCGTGCCGCAGCTGCAGGCCTCGTGGGAGGAGCTTGCCGTGACGTTCAGGCAGTCGGTCGCCGATCTCGCCTCGCTGCGGATGGACGAGGACCCGCGCGTCCCCGGCCAGCTTCCCGCTGCCGGCATGCCCTGGTTCATGACGGTCTTCGGACGCGACACGCTCGTCACGTGCCTGCAGACGCTCCTCTTCGGGCCGGAGCTCGCACACAACGCCTTGCACGTCCTCGCCGCGCTGCAGGCCGTCGCCGACGACCCGTCCATCGACGCCGAGCCCGGCAAGATCGTCCACGAGGTGCGGCACGGCAAGGGGGCGGAGGCCTGGTTCCCCCGCTACTACGGCACCGTCGACGCGACGCCGCTGTACCTCGTCCTCCTCTCGGAGGTCTGGCGCTGGACCGGGGACGCGAGCCTGGTCGAGGACTTGCGCGTTCCGGCCCTGCGAGCGCTCGCCTGGATCGACGAGCACGGTGATCTCGACGCCGACGGCTTCGTCGAGTACAAGCGCCGTTCCGAACGCGGGCTCCTGAACCAGTCCTGGAAGGACTCGGGCGATTCGCAGCGCTTCCATGACGGGCGCCTCGCCGACGCGCCGATCGCACCCTGCGAGGTGCAGGGTTACGTCTACGACGCGAAGCGGCGCACCGCGGAGCTCGCCCGCGAGGTCTGGTACGACGCCGAGCTCGCCGACCGGCTCGACCGGGAGGCGGGGGAGCTGCAGGCCCGGTTCCAGGAGGCGTTCTGGTGCGAGGACCGCGGCGGCTACTACGCGCTCGCCCTCGACGCCGAGAAGCGCCGCGTCGACTCGATGACCTCGAACATCGGCCACCTGCTCTGGAGCGGCATCGTCCCGGCCGAGCACGCCGACGCGATCGTGGAGCAGCTGATGGGGGACGAGCTCTGGTCGGGTTGGGGGGTGCGGACGATGTCCTCCGGCGACGGCGCCTTCAACCCGCTCTCGTACCACAACGGCACCGTGTGGCCGCACGACAATTCCCTCATCGCCTGGGGCCTCGCCCGCTACGAGCGCTGGCCGGAGACCCAACGGATCGCCCGCCGCATGCTCACCGCCGCCGGCCATTTCGGCCACCAGCTGCCCGAGGTGTTCGCGGGCTTTTCGCGCTCCGCGACTCCCTTCCCGATCGCGTACCCCACCGCGGCCCGGCCCCAGGCGTGGGCGGCGGGGACCCCCGTCCTCCTCCTTCAGCTCCTGCTCGGGCTCCGGCCCGACCCTGCGGCGCAGGCCCTGGTGTCGGAGGCGCCCGCAGAGTTGCCCTCCTGGCTCGGCTCCCTCAAGCTTTCCAGTGTGCGCGCGTTCGAGCGGAGTTGGGACGTGCGCCTCGAAAATGGGCAGATAGAGGTGGAGGCAGCCGAATGAAGATCGCCGTTCTCAGCCCCGTGTGGTTCCCGGTGCCGCCGACGCGCTACGGCGGGATCGAGTGGATCGTCTCGCTGCTCGCCGAGGGCCTGGTGCGCGCGGGCCACGACGTGACGCTCTTCGCCTCCGGGGACTCGACCACGCAGGCCGAGCTCGTCGCGGTCTTTGACGAGGCGCCCTCGGAGATGATCGGGATCGCCCAGTACGAGCTCCGGCACGCCCTCTCGTGCTTCGAACGGGCCGACGACTTCGACGTCATCAACGACCACAGCGGGCCGCTCGGAGCCATGCTCGGCGGCGTCGTCGACACTCCGGTGGTGCACACCGTCCACGGGCCGCTCGGCGGCGAGCCCGGCCTGCTCTACGAGTCGCTCTCCAAGGTCTGCCCCGAGGTCGGCCTCATCTCTCTCTCCATGAACCAGCGCAAGCCGCTTCTCGATCTGAACTGGGTGGCGAACTGCCCGAACGCGCTCGAGCTCGAGGTTTACCCGGTGCATCCGCACAAGGGCGACTACCTCCTGTTCCTCGGGCGCATGAGCGCGGAGAAGGGCTGCCACCGGGCCATCGAGGTGGCCAAGGAGGCCGGCATGCCGCTTCTCATCGCGGGGAAGATGCAGGACCGGGCCGAGAAGGAGTACTTCGAGGAGCACGTGCGGCCCAACCTTGGGTGGGGAATCGAGTATCTCGGCGAGGTCGACCACTCGAAGAAGGTCGACCTGCTGCAGAACGCGCGCGTGACGCTCTTCCCGATCGAATGGGAGGAGCCGTTCGGCCTCGTCATGATCGAGTCGATGGCATGCGGCACCCCCGTGCTCGCGACGCGCTGGGGCGCCGTCCCGGAGGTGATCGACGACGGCCGCACCGGGATCATCGTCGACGACTACACCGAGATGCCCGCGCTGGTCGAGCGGGCCGCGGCGCTGGATCCGATGGACTGCCGGCGCTACGTCGAAGAGCGCTTCTCCTCGGATCGGATGGTCCGCGACTACGAGGCGGCCTATGAAAAGGCCGTCGAGGGCGCGGTCGCGGCCGCCTAGCTAGTCCCGCAGGTAGGCGAGGACGAAGTAGAGGAGCTGCGTCAGCGCCGCGAGCGCGCCGGCGACGTAGGTGAGCGCCGCAGCCCGGAGCACCTTCTGGACGCCGGCCGATTCGTCCGCGGTCACGAGCCCGAGCGCGGTCAGCTGTTGGCCGGCCCGCTTCGAGGCGTTGAACTCGACCGGCAGCGTGACGATGTGGAAGAGGACGGCGACCGCGTAGACGAGGATCGCGATCGTGATCAGGTTGAGCGCGTTCAGGAGCACCCCGATCATGAGCAGCCAGATCCACGTGTTCGAGGCGATCGCGACCACGGGGAACATCGCGCTGCGCAGGCGCAGCGCCGCGTAGCCGGCCTGGTGCTGCAGGGCATGCCCGCTCTCGTGGGCTGCGACTGCCGCCGCGGCGACGGTCTTCGGGTCGTAGACCGGCGGCGAGAGATGCAGCGCTCGCTTGCGCGGGTCGTAATTGTCGGAGAGCGCGCCCGCGTCGGAGCGGTCGACCGGCACGCTTTCCAGGCCGTTCCGGTCGAGGATCTGCCGTGCCACCTCGGCGCCCGTCATCCCGGAGAGGAGCTGGATGTGCGAATAGCGCTCGAAGGTCTTCTTCAACCACCACTGCACCGCGAGCCCCACCACCAGGGTCGGGACGAGGAGCAGGATGTACAGGCCCCAGTCGTTCATTGCCCTGATTGTAGGCGGAAGCTAGGAAGGACTTGCGACGATCGTGGCAAGCGCGTGCTCGAGGTCGGCGACGAGATCGTCGGCGGATTCGATCCCCACCGAGAGGCGGACGAGGTTCGGCGGCACCGCGAACGGCGCGTTGGCCGTCGAAGCATGCGTCATCTGTGCCGGCTGCTCGATGAGGCTCTCGACACCGCCGAGGCTTTCTGCGAGCTGCCAGACCTTCGTCTCCGCGACGAGCCGGATCGCGGCCTCCTCCGAGGCGGCCAGGAACGAGATCATGCCTCCGAAGTCGGCCATCTGCCGGGCGGCGATGTGGTGCCCGGGATGGTCGGGCAAACCAGGGTAGAAGACCCGCTCGACCGCGTCGTGCTCGGAGAGAAATGCGGCGATCTGCTGCGCGTTCTCGCAGTGCTGGCGCATGCGCACGGCGAGGGTCTTCACGCCGCGCAGGACGAGCCACGCGTCGAAGGGGCCCGGCACCGCGCCGAGGGACTTCTGCAGGAAGCGCAGGCGCTCGGCGATCGTGGGGTCGTTGGTCGCCGCGAAGCCGCCGATCACGTCGGAGTGGCCGCCGAGGTACTTCGTCGTCGAGTGGACGACGATGTCGGCACCGAGCTCGAGCGGGCGCTGCAGGTACGGCGTGGCGAAGGTGTTGTCGACGACGACGAGCGCCCCCACCGAGTGCGCCGCTTCGGCCGCGGCGGCGATGTCGATCACGTTCAGGAGCGGGTTGGTGGGCGACTCGAGCCAGACGATGCGTGTCTTGGAGTCGAGGTGGTCGACGAGGCCTTCGCCGATCTCCTGTGCGGAGAGAAAGGTGAACTCGTAGCCCTTGGGCTCGTAGACCTGCGAGAACATCCGGTAGACGCCGCCGTAGACGTCGTTGACGCAGACGACCCGCTCGCCGGGACTGACCAGGTGCATGATCGTCGTCGTGGCGCCGAGGCCCGAGGAGAAGGCGAGGCCGTGGTCGGCGCTCTCCAGGGAGGCAAGGCAGGTCTCGAGGGCCGTGCGCGTCGGGTTGCCCGAGCGCGAGTAGTCGTAGCCCTTGTTCTTGCCGACTCCCTCCTGCACGTACGTGGAGGTCTGGTAGATCGGCGTGATGACAGCCCCGGTCGCAGGGTCGGGCTCTTGCCCGTCGTGGATGGCGCGTGTCTCGAAGTCCATGCCCTGATCGTATCCTTGCGGCATGTGCCCGGTCCGGGAATTACGCGTCGCCGTCACCGCCGAGAACTACGAGGAGGCGCTCGCCTTCTACCGCGACGCACTCGGCCTGCCGGTGGTCGAGTCGTGGGAGAACGAGGGCGGAAGCGGCGCCATCCTCGGTGCGGGCCGCGCGACGCTCGAGGTTCTGTCGCCGAGCCAGGTCACCTATGTCGACGAGGTCGAGGCGGGTGGAACCCCGTCGGGGCCGGTGCGCCTCGCGCTCGAGGTGGAAGACTCCACGGCGTCCGCCGAGGTGCTCGAGGCCGCGGGTGCGGAACGGCTCGGTGGCCCGGTGGTGACGCCGTGGCAGCACCGCAACGTTCGCCTGCGAGCGCCGGACGGAATGCAGCTCACGCTTTTCACCGTGCTGGACTAGCTCAGCCGAGCTTGACCGAGCCGTCGGGCTCGATCGTCCAGTGCGGGTTGTGGGCCACTTCCCACGGATGGCCGTCGGGATCGAGGAAGACCCCCGAATAGCCGCCCCAGAAGGTCGCCGCGCCCGCGCGGGGGACCTCCGCGCCGGCGGCGCGCGCCTCCTCGATGACCGCGTCGACCTCTTCGGGCGAGCGGCAGTTGTAGGCGAGCGTGATGCCGCCCCAGCCGCCGGTGTCCTCGACGCCGCTGTCCTCCGCGAGCTGCTCTCGGCCCCAGAGCGCGACGATCTGCCCGCCGGCCTGAAAGAAGACGACGTCGTCCCCGGGCCCCGCGCCCGACTCCCACCCGAGCGCCTCGTAGAAGGCGCGCGAGCGAGCGAGGTCGGAGACGCCGAGCGTGACGAGGCTGAGCCGCTGCTCCATCAGACCTGGGTCTGCTGGCGGGCGAGGTACTCGAGCAGGTCGGCGCGCGTGAGGACTCCCACGGGCCGGCCGCCGCTCGCGACCACGACAGCGGGGTTGCCGGCCGAGAGGTCGGCGAAGACCGTGTCCACGGAGGCCCCGATCTCCACGGCAGGCAGCGGTGGCTCCATCGCTGCCGCGATGTCCTCGGAGAGGGCGTTCTGGTCGCGGAAGACGCGGTCGAGGAGCCCGCTCTCGCGGATCGAGCCGACGACGTCGGCGAGCGACGTCGCCTCGTCGCCGTTCCGGACGACCGGGATCTGCGAGATCCCATAGCGCTGCATGAGGTCGATCGCCTCTCCGACCTTCTGGTGCGTGGCGACGGTGATCAGCTCGGGCACCTCCGGCTCCTCGTCCTGCTTGAAGGAGAGGACGGCCTGGATCGTCGCGG
>JAICVP010000313.1 GCA_025935275.1 Thermoleophilia bacterium | reverse complement strand
TCTCGGCGATGGCCACCGCGCTCGCGCCGTCCGACGCCTCACCGACGACGCGGATCTGAGGCGAGCGGCTCAGCGAGAGTCGAAGCCCTTCGCGGACGACCTCGTGGTCGTCGGCGATCAGGCACGTGATCTCGGTTGCGGCTCCGTTTGTGGACACTGCGGCTTCCCCCAAGGCACGATGATAATCGGGTGGGAGGGCGTCACACTTTAGAGGGACTTCTCGTTGACCCGATCGGTGGCGCAAAGCAGGGTGCGCTGACGATCGAGGACGACCTCATCGTCGCGGTCGAATACGGTGAGGCCGGGGGCGAGCAAATCGTCTTCCCGGGGTTCATCGACCTGCACGTCTACGCGCCGGAAACCCTGGTCGAATCAGGGGTCACGGGCTATCTCCAGACCGCGATGGAGCCGGTCGAGACAACCGATCCGCTGTGTCTCGGGCTCCATCTCGAAGGCCCGTTTCTGAACCCGGAGGCCGCTGGAGCCCTTCCGGCCGACCGGCTCTTACCGGTTGATCTCGATCTCCTCGGAGACTGGCTCGCGCGCGGCGACGTGCGCCTCGTGACCATCGCGCCGGAGCTCGACTTCGCCCGTGACGCAATCAGCCTGGTGGCCGAGCCGGCGGTCGCGGGCGTGGGTCACACGCTCGCCAACGCGGCCACGACGCGCGCCGCGGTCGAGGCCGGAGCCCGGTTCGCCACGCACCTCTGGAACGCCATGGCGCCGCTCAGGGCTCGCGAGACAGGCCCCGTCGCGGCCCTGCTTCTGGACGAACGGGTCACCGTCGGGCTCATCGGAGACGGGCGCCACCTCCATCCCGAGGTCGAAGCCGTGACGGTGCGCGCGGCGGGGCCGGGCAGGGTCGCGCTCACGAGCGACCGCGTCGCCGAGCCGCTCACAGCCGACAACCGGCTCGCGGGCGGCGACGTCTCCGGAGCGGCGATGGTGTCCCGCTTTGCCCGCTTCGGCCTGCCCGAAGCGGCTGCGATGGCGAGTCTCGTGCCCGCACAGCTCCTCGGACTCACCGACCGGGGACGGCTCGAGCCCGGTTACCGAGCCGATTTCGCCGTCCTGGACGCGAGGTTGCGGCCGTTACAAACGGTTTCCGCAGGGAAGACCGTATGGGCGCTGCGCTATCCTGAAAGCTGAGAGTTGGACGAGATCCCGCCTAGTACCCACGCCCCGGGAAGCGGGGCGTGACCAATTTCCTCAAGATCATTGCTGTTCTCCTGCTGGTGGCAGGGAACGCGTTCTTCGTGGCGGCCGAGTACGCGCTCGTGACCGCGAGGCGAACCCGCCTGATGGAGCTTGCGCACGAGGGGAACCGCCGCGCGAGGATCGCGCTTCGGATCATGGACGACCCCGTGCGCTTCATCGGCACGGTGCAGCTCGGGATCACCGCGTTCTCCATCGCCCTCGGCGCGATCGGCGAGCCCCTCGTCGAGCACTTCCTCGACCCGGCACTCGCGCCGACCGTCTCCTTCATCCTCGCGTTCGCGATCGTCACGTACCTGCACGTGACGCTCGGCGAGCTCGTGCCGAAGGCCGTCGCGCTGACGAAGAACGAGAACACTGCGCTCTGGGTCGCGCTCCCCGTCGAGGCGTTCTACATCGTCACGTATCCGCTCGTCTGGTTCCTGCAGAAATCGGCCAACGCGTTCACGAACCTGTTCGGGATCCAGCCCGCGCCCGCGGGGGTCGTCATCGCGGACGAGGACGAGATCCGCATGATGGTCGCGGCCGCCGAGGACACGGGCGTCATCCACGAGGAAGAAGAGGAGATGCTCTACAAGGTCTTCGACTTCGCGGACAAGGAGGTCCACGAGGTCATGGTGCCGCGCCCCGAAGTGGTCGCGATCTCCATCGACCTGCCGCCCCAGGAGTGCCTCGCGGCCGTCATCGACTCTCCGTACACGCGCTACCCCGTGTACCGAGGCTCTCTCGACGACGTCCTCGGCCTCCTGCACGTGCGCGACCTCTTCTCGGCGCTCTACAACGAGGGAATCGACAACGTCGTCGTCGAGGAGATCGTCCGGCCGGCGCACGTCGTGCCGGAGACGAAGGATCTCGCGGCGATGCTGGCCGAGTTCAGGCGCACGAACCAGCACATGGCCCTCGTCGTCGACGAGTACGGGGCCTTTCAGGGCATCGTCACGCTCGAGGACCTGCTCGAGGAGATCGTCGGCGAGATCGAGGACGAGTACGACCTGCCAGACGAGTCGGTCGAACGGGTCGACGACCGGCACGTCCGCATCGACGGCACCTTCCCGATCGACGACTTCAACGAGGAGTTCAAGGTCGACCTGCCCCAGGAGGACTACCACACCGTCGG
>JAICVP010000185.1 GCA_025935275.1 Thermoleophilia bacterium | reverse complement strand
CGCCTCCCACGATCCGTCGTCCGCGCGGCTGTACCGAACGCGCTCGTGCAGCCGGCTCGGGCGGCTCTCCCAGAACTCGATCGTCTCGGGGCGGAGAACGTAGCCGCCCCACCAGTCGGGCAGGGGCACGTCGTTCCCGAAGCGGGCCTCGGCCTCTGCGAAGGCGGTGTCGAGCTCAGCCCTGCTCTCGAGCGGTGAGCTCTGGCGCGATGCCCAGGCGCCCAGGCGGCTGCCCGCGTCGCGCGTCGCAAAGTACGCCTCGGATTCGGCCCGCGGCACCTGCTCGACGGTCCCCGTCACGAGCACCTGCCGGCGCGGCTCCGTGTGCCAGAGGAAGGTCAGCGCGGCGTGGGGATTGGCGGCGAGCTGACGCCCCTTACGGCTCTCGTAGTTCGTAAAGAAGACGAAGCCGCGCTCATCCACTCCCTTGAGCAGGACCGTGCGGGCCGAGGGCCGGCCGGCCTCGTCGGCGGTTGCGAGCGTCATTGCCTCCGGCAAGGTCAGGCCAGCGGCAGCCGCCTCGTCCTGCCACTCCCTGAACCGGGCGAGCGGGTCCGTCATTCCTCGAGCTCCACGAGAATGGCGCCGCCGTCTACGCGCTCGCCTTCGGCGACGTGCACCTTGCTGACGACCGCCTCGTACGGGGAAACGAGCGGCGTCTCCATCTTCATCGCCTCGAGGACGACGAGCGGCTGGCGCGGCTCGACCCGGTCTCCCTCGCGGGCGAGCACTCGGATGACGACGCCGGGCATCGGAGCGGTCAGAACGCTCTGGCCTCCGAGAAGCTCGGTATGCACCGTCTCCTCCACGGTGGGCGGGGCCGTGCGGGCCGGGGCGGGCCCGTTCAGGCGCCACGAGCCGTGCCAGGGACGCGAGGGGCGGCGGTGCCGGGACAAGGGCGGGTTCTCGGCGAGGAAGGCGGTTGTCGCCTCGCCGGCGCGCAGCTCGGGGTGGCCGACGAGCCAGCGGAGGAAGGGGAGGTTCGTCTCGACACCGCGGACCTCCGTCTGGTCGAGCGCGGCCGCCAGCGCGGCAAGCGCCTCCACCCGCGTCTCTTCGTGGGCGATCACCTTGGCGATGAGCGGGTCGTAGGCGACGGGAATCTCGTCCCCCTCTTCGACGCCCTGGTCGACGCGGATCCCCGCGGGGAGTCGAAGGCGCGCGATCGTGCCGGTGCGGGGGAGGAAGGTGCGCGGATCCTCGGCGTAGAGGCGCGCCTCGACGGCGTGCCCGTCGGGCTCGCTCGCCTCGATCTCCAGCGGTTCACCCGCTGCGATGCGGAGCTGCTGCTCGACGAGGTCCAGGCCCGTGACGAGCTCGGTCACGGGGTGCTCGACCTGGATTCGCGCGTTGAGCTCGAGGAAGAAGAACTCGCCGTCGGCGAGCATGAACTCGGCCGTCCCCGCACTCTCGTAGCCGACTGCGCGCGCGAAGGCGACGGCGGCCTCGCCCATCTCCGCGCGCAGGTCGGGCCCGACCGCCGGCGAGGGGCTCTCCTCGAGGATCTTCTGGTGGCGGCGCTGCACCGAGCAGTCGCGCTCGCCCAGGTGAACCGTCCGCCCCTGCGAATCCGCGAGGAGCTGGATCTCGACGTGGCGCGGCCGCTCCACGTAGCGCTCGCAGAAGACGCGGTCGTCTGCGAATCCGGAGGCGGCTTCGCGGCGCGCCGCCTCGAGGGCCTCCTCCAGCTCCTCCGGCGAGCGCACCAGCCGCATGCCTCGCCCGCCGCCGCCCGCGGCCGCCTTGACCATGAGCGGGAAGCCGATCTCCTCGGGGTCGCCGCTGGGAACCACCGGGACGCCCGCATCCGCTGCGAGCCGCTTCGCCTCGAGCTTGTCCCCCGCGGCCCGGATCGACTCCGGTGATGGGCCCACGAAGCGAAGACCCCCGGCGACGACCGCCTCGGCGAAGTTGGCGTTCTCGGCGAGAAAGCCATAACCGGGGTGGACGGCGTCGGCGCCGGCCTCCATCGCTGCGGCGACGATGCCCGCGATGTCGAGGTAGCCCGGCACCTCGACCGACTCCGTTGCGCGGCGCGTGTGGAACGAGCCGGCATCATCGGGTGCCGCTGCGGCCACGGTCGCGATCCCGAGGCGGTCGCACGTCCGAAAGATCCGCGCGGCGATCTCGCCGCGGTTGGCTACGAGGAGCTTTCGGATCTCCATCCAGGCTTGCGCTTCTCGAGGAACGCGCGCAGTCCGTCCTGGCCTTCGGCGCTCGTCCGCCGCGCGGCGGCAATCTCGGCCGCGGCCTGTCCGCCCGGACGGTCGCGCACGAGCTCCTTCGCGGCGCGCACCGCCTCGGGCCCGCCCGCGAGCAGCTGCTCGACCACGGCCGCGACGCGCTCGTCGAGGTTCCCGTCGGCCACCTCGCTGACCAGTCCGATGCGCAGGGCCACCTCGGTGCCGAACCGCTCGCCAGTGAGGAAGTAGCGCCGTGCCTGGGCGCCGATCCGCGGGAGGACGAATGGGGAGATGACCGCAGGCACGATTCCGAGCCGGACCTCCGTGAAGCCGAAAACCGTGTCGGTATCTGCGATGACGATGTCCGAGCAGGCGACGAGCCCGCTGCCGCCGCCGAGCGCGTAGCCGTGCACGCGCGCCACCACGGGCGCGCGGCAGCCGTCGATCGCCTCGCACATCGCGTACAGCCGCAGTGCGTCCTCCACGTTCTCCTCGTACGTCAGGTCGATCGATGCGCGCTGCCATTCGACGTCCGCGCCCGCGCAGAAGGCCTCGCCCTCGCCGGAGAGGATGACGGCGCGCGCGTCGCCGACGTCGGCGAACGCCTCGGTCAGCTCGGCGATGAGCGCGGCGTCGAAGGCATTTCGCCGTTCCGGGCGCGCGAGCGTCACGCGCAGGACGGGTCCGTCTCTCTCCAGGCGAAGCGCGCTCATGTGCGCGCAGCTTAGGGTTCCACCATGATCCACGGGGCCCTGGCTGCGGCGGTCACGCCTCTGCGCGAAGGCGGCACGCGCCTGGACGAGGATGCCTTCGGGCCCCTTGCGGACTTCCTCGCCGAGGGCGGGCTGGACGGGATCCTCGCGCTGGGGACGACGGGGGAGGGGATCTTGCTCACCGCGGAGGAGCGCCGGCGCGCGGCCGAGCTCTATCTGGACGCCTGCCGCGGCCGCCTCGAGGTCGCGGTTCACTGCGGCGCGCAGACCACCGCGGAGACCGTCGCGCTTGCCGAGCACGCGGCGTCGGCCGGCGCGTCCGCCGTTGCGGTCATCCCGCCGCCGTACTTCCCGCTCTCGGACGATTCCCTCTTCGAGCACTTCCGCGCTGCGGCGCAGGCGTGCGCCCCGGTGCCCTTCTTTCTCTACGAGTTCGAGGCACGAAGCGGCTACGCGATCCCGCAGGGCGTGATCGAGCGGCTGCGCGAGGCCGCCCCGAACCTGGCCGGCCTGAAGGTCTCCGACACGCCGTTCGAGCGCGTTCAGCCGTACCTCGTCGAGGGGCTCGACATCTTCATCGGCTCGGAGCCGCTCCTGCCGCGGGGCAAGGCCGAAGGCGCCGCGGGGACGGTCTCGGGGCTCGCGGCTGCGTTTCCGGAACAGGTCGCCGCGCTCAACCGCGACCCCGGTGCGGACGGCGCGGTGGAGCTCGTCGCTGCGCTCCGCGACGCGCTGCAGCAGTTTCAGTTCAACGCGGCCGTCAAGGCTGCGCTCGCGTGGCGCGGGATCCCCGTGCAGGGGGACGTCCGCGCGCCGCTTCTGCCGCTCACCGACGAGGAGCGGAGCGCCCTCGAAGCCCGCCTCGAGGAGCTGGCCGGCTAGCTGCGCGGATCGAGGTCGTCGGCCTCGTCCGCCGCCTCACCGAACTTCTCGACGACGACATAGCGCTCGTTCCGCTCGACCACGCGCTCGACGCTCTCGTCCTCGTGGCCGGGGATGACGAAGAACCGGGTCGATGCGCGCCGCACGCCTTCGTACTCGTCGATCGAGATCGAGACCGGCTGCTTGCACTCCTCGCGGCTGCACTCGCAGAGGAACTCGGAGCGACCCTCGATGTGGAAGGTCTGATTGAGCTCCGCAATCCGCTCGTTGACCTCACGGAAGAGGGATTCGTTTCGGCCTTGGCGTTCTGCGCGTGTGGGCATGGACTCAGGGGGTTTGAGAAAAACTCAGGCTAACACGCTTGAGAAGCGTCACTTGGAGGCATAACCACCTCGTGGACGCAGATCGCTCCTTCGAGCGGATCTACCGTCGGCACCGGCGCGAGGTGTACGGGTCGGTGCTTCGCGACGTGCGGGACCCGGACGAGGCCGAAGACGTCACCCAGGCCGCGTTCCTGAACGCTTTTCGCGCCATGCGCCGCGGCGACACACCCGAGAAGCCGCGCGCCTGGCTGCTCACCATCGCCCGTAACGTCGTGCGGCGGCGCGCACACCTCCGGGCCGAGCGGCCCCAGGAGGTCGAGCTCGACTCCGAGCTCCTGCTCACGCTGGACGAGGACGGCTCGGCGTCGGCCGACATCCATGCCGCCCTCT
>JAICVP010000205.1 GCA_025935275.1 Thermoleophilia bacterium | reverse complement strand
AGCTGGCGGCCCTCGTCTTCACTCCGGAGCGGCTCGCGGTCGTGAAGGGCGGGCCGATCGTCCGCCGCGCCTATCTCGATCGCATGCTCGGCCGGGTCTTTCCCAGCCGTGCGGAGATCTCCCCGAGCTACAGTCGTGCGGTCGCACAGCGCAACGCCGCGCTTCGGCGTGTTCGCGCCGGCGAGTCGGAGCTCGACTCCGTGGAGCCCTGGACGGCCCAGGTCGCAGCGCTCGGCACCGATCTCGACGCTGCCCGCTCCGAGCTGGCCGCGCTCCTGGGGCCGGGGTTCTCCTGGATCGCGGAATCACTGGGCCTCGCCGACGCCGTGCTCGCCTACGACGGCGCCGGCCTGACCGTGGCAGAGCTGGAGGCGCGGCTTCCCCGCGACCTCGAGCGGGCGGTCACGGGCGCGGGGCCGCATCTCCGCGACGCGTCCATCACCGCCGGAGGCCGCGAGCTGCGAGGGTTCGGCTCGCAGGGCGAGCAGCGCACTGCCGTCCTCGCGCTCGTCCTGGCCGAGGCGGAGCTCCTCGCGGAACGAAGGGGCGAGCCGCCGCTCCTGCTCCTCGACGACGTCTTCAGCGAGCTCGACACGGAGCGACGAGCCGCCCTTCTCGCCCAGCTTCCGGCCGGAGGCCAGACGGTGATCACCGCGACGCACAGGCCGGGGGTCGCGGAGCCGGACCTGATCGTCGAGGTCACCCCGGGAGAGGCACGGGCGGCCGCGTGAGGTTCGACCCGCTGCGACCCATCGAGGACGACGTGCGCCGGGAGCTTTCGCGCTTCGGGCCGGCTGCGGGTCTCGGGGACATCGTCGCCGCCTGGCCCGAGTGTGTCGGGGCCGGAATCGCCGCGAACGCATGGCCGGCGCGGCTTGCCCGCGACGGAGGCCTGCACGTGTCGACAAGCTCGAGCGCGTGGGCATTCGAGCTGACACACCTAGCGGCCTCGATCCTGGAGCGACTGCAGGAGCGCCTCGGCGCGTCGGCGCCTGCCTCGCTCAAGTTCGCGCCCGGGCCTATTCCGGAGCGCGGAACGGAGCCTGTGGCAGCTTCGAAACGGACCGTGCCGGAACCGACCGAGGCCGACCGCGCACAGGGTGCGGAGATCGCTGCGCAGATCGAGAACCCGGAGCTCAGAGCCGCTGTTGCGAGGGCTGCGGAGACCAGTCTGGCGGCCGGTACCAACCGCCGGATCTGATAGACTTCATTGGGCGCGGAAATAGCCCATTAGCAGGGCTTTTTTGATGGCGAAGAACACTTACACAGCCAAGGACATCACTGTTTTGGAGGGCCTCGAGCCGGTCCGGCTTCGGCCTGGGATGTACATCGGGTCGACCGGCGCGCGCGGACTCCATCATCTCGTCTACGAGGTCGTCGACAACTCCGTCGACGAGGCGCTCGCGGGCCGTAACGATCGCATCGAGGTCACCCTCCACCCGGACAACTCGGTGACAGTCCGTGACTTCGGATCCGGCATCCCGGTGGACATCATGGCCGAGCAGGGCAGGCCGGCGCTCGAGGTCGTCCTGACCAAGCTGCACGCCGGCGGGAAGTTCGGAGGCGACGGCTACAAGGTCTCCGGCGGGCTGCACGGCGTGGGCGTCTCGGTCGTGAACGCGCTTTCCGAGTGGCTGGTCGCAGAAGTGCACCGGGACGGCACCATCTACCGCCAGGAGTACGAGCGCGGGGTCCCGAAGGCGGACATGGAGGTCATCGGGAAGACGACGGAGACAGGCACGAAGATCTCCTTCCTCCCCGACGCGGACATCTTCGAGGAGGTCGAGTTCTCGGCCGAGACGCTCGTCCAGCGTCTACGCGAGACCGCGTTCCTGACGAAGAGCCTCGCCATCGTCCTCGTCGACGAGCGCGAGGGGGACGATCGCTACGAGTTCAAGTACGACGGCGGCATCCGCGACTTCGTCGTCCATATCAACGACGCCAAGGATCCCATCCACAAGCGGATCGTCTACTTCGAGTCCGAAAGCGACGACGGGTCGGTCGAGATCGCCATGCAGTGGAACTCGTCCTACGTCGAGTCGGTCTTCTCGTTCGCGAACAACATCAACACGCACGAGGGCGGCTCGCACCTCTCGGGCTTCAAGGCGGCGCTCACCGGGACGCTCAACAAGTACGCGCGCGACAAGGGCCTCCTGAAGGAGAAGGAAGAGAACCTCGAGGGCGAGGACGTCCGCGAAGGGCTCGCCGCGGTCATCTCCATCAAGCTCCGTGACCCGCAGTTCGAGGGGCAAACGAAGACGAAGCTGGGCAACCCGTGGGTGCGCGGCCTCGTCGAGCAGGCGGTGAACGCGAAGCTTGCCGAGTTCCTCGAGGAGAACCCGACCGACGCGCGCCAGGTGATCACGAAGGCCGTGGCGGCGCGAAACGCGCGCCAGGCCGCCCGCAAGGCCCGCGAGCTGACGCGGCGGAAGGGCGCGCTCGACAGCGCGTCGCTCCCCGGCAAGCTCGCCGACTGCCAGACGCGCGACCCGGCGGAGGCCGAGCTGTACCTCGTCGAGGGCAACTCGGCCGGCGGCTCCGCCGTCGACGCTCGCGACAGGCATTTCCAGGCGATCCTGCCCCTGCGCGGGAAGGTCATCAACTCGGAGAAGAACCGCATCAACAAGGTGCTCTCCAACGCGGAGATCCAGTCGATCATCACCGGGATCGGCACGAGCATCGGCGACGAGTTCGACCTCTCGAAGCTTCGCTACCACCGGGTGATCGTCATGACGGACGCCGATGTGGACGGATCGCACATCCGCACGCTCATTCTCACGTTCCTCTACCGGCAGATGCCTGAGCTCGTCGAAGGCGGCCATGTCTACATCGCCGTGCCGCCGCTGTATCGGGTCAAGGTCGGAAACCAAGAGGTCTACATCGAGAAGGAGTCCCAGTTCGAAGAGCTGCTGGTGCGCGAGCGCGTGAAGGACATCGAGATCGCGGACCGCACCGGCCAGACGTTCAAGTTCACCGAGGCGAAGTGGAGCAAGTTCTCAAAGGCGCTCAACGAGTTCGACGGCTGGCTGGCCAAGGTCAACTCCGAGTTTCGCGATTACGCGGCGCCTGCGACCTTCGCGGTGGCGCACCGCTTCGTCGAGCACCCCATCGAGGACGTGGCCACGGCGCGTAGCGCGCTCTCTGAGCTGAACTCGAACGGCTACGAGCTTGAAGAGGTGGAAGCGCTGATCGAAAACACCTTCCGGCTCAAGGTGACCGAGCGCTCGACGAGCGCGGCCAACCATGTCGACGTCCCGGGGGAGCTCTTCGGCTCGCCGAGCTACGAGAACCTCCGTAAGGCGTACGAGAAGGCGGCCGAAGTCGTCGGGCTGCCCCCATTCACCATCACGCTCGGCAAGAAGTCTCGCCGAGCCGAAGCCTTCGACCAGCTCAAGTCGCTCACGCTCGAGCTGGCCAAGGAAGGGATTCAGGTCGCCCGCTTCAAGGGCCTCGGCGAGATGGATCCCTCCGAGCTCTGGGATACGACCATGGACCCCGCTCGCCGGATGCTGATGCGGGTCGAGGTCGAGGATGCAGCGGAGGCCGACCGCATCTTCTCGATGCTCATGGGCGACCAGGTCGAGCCGCGGCGCGAGTTCATCGAGCAGAACGCCCAGGACGTGCGGTTCCTCGATGTCTGACCTCGAACGTCTCGGCGCCGGCCGCATCGAAGGTCGCGAGCTCGAGCAGGAGATGCGCTCGAGCTTCCTCGACTATGCGATGAGCGTCATCGTCTCGCGCGCGCTCCCGGACGTGCGCGACGGCCTGAAGCCGGTGCACCGCCGCATCCTCTACGCGATGCAGGAGGGCGGCCTGCAGCCGAACCGCCCGCGGGTGAAGTCGGCGAGCGTCGTCGGCGACGTGATGAAGAACTACCACCCGCACGGGGACTCGGCGATCTACGACACGCTTGTACGGCTCGCCCAGGACTTCGCCATGCGTTACCCGCTGATCGAGCCGCAGGGCAACTTCGGCTCGATCGACAACGACCCGCCTGCCGCATATCGCTACACCGAGGCGCGCCTGTCGCGGCTCGCGACGGAGCT
>JAICVP010000133.1 GCA_025935275.1 Thermoleophilia bacterium | reverse complement strand
TCAACTCCGGATTCGATGCGCTCGAGGAGCCGCTCGTATTGGCGAGGGAGTCGGTCGAACCTCGTGCGGGGAGACCCCCGATTCGAGGCCGATCCATCTTCCGACGACGGACTCCTACCCGAGGTCGGGCTCGATCCTGAGCCTCCACCCGAACTCGATCCTGAGCCTCCACCCGAAGACGTACCGCCTGCCCCCGAACCGCTCGACCCGGAAAGGGCACCGGTGATCGAACCAGTTGCCGAATCGAGTGAGGACGATCCGGAGGCACCGCCGGACGCCGTCCCGCCGGTGACGCTGCCAGTCGCATCGTTCACGGTTCCCGCGACGTTCTCGGCAGCGTCGTTGGCAGTACCCGTCACGCCATCGGCGGCATCTCCGACGCTGTTCGTGAGGTCGGAGGCTTGCCCCGTCGGGGAAGTCGCCGTCGAAACGGCGGAGCTCAGCGTGTCGACGGGGTCGAGTTGAACCCCGGCAACAGCGCTGCCGGAAAGCCCTCCAAAGACAAGCGCAGCGAAGAGCAGAATGGGAATCGCCGCAGACTTCATCCTGACAAGGCGGTACCCCCAATCAGTGGCACTAAACGGCCGCCCAGTCGCGCTTGGCTCCGCCCTCTAAGAAAATCCGCTTGATTGGTGTGCCTAATTGGTGCCGGGCCACGGGCACCGTCCCCCGTGTCCCTTTTTGCCCCTGGGAGGTGGGCACATGCAAACCGCTGCCCCCGGCGGTGTGTGGTTACGCGAGGCTTTGCGGGCCTTGTTGCGAATGCGCGTGCCTACTCCTGGGCATCAGGCGGCCTCCAATGCGAGACTCGACTCGTGCTGAGCTTCCGTTATGTCGTGATCGACGTGTTCACGGACACGGCGCTCCAAGGAAACGGGCTTGCCGTGTTCACGGACGCTCGCCAGATTCCCGAGGAGCTGTTGCAGCCCATTGCTCGCGAAATGAACCTGAGCGAGACCGTCTTCGTTTATCCGTCTGGGTGGGACTTTTCAGCTACGCGACGAGCGTCTCAAGGCGAAACGGGACCGGCAGATCGCGAAAATCTTGCCGAGACCGTCTACGTCTATCCGGCAGAACAGGGCGGGCACGCGCGGATCCGCATCTTCACACCCATGGACGAGCTCCCGTTCGCAGGCCATCCCGTGCTGGGGACAGCGTTCGTCCTCGCCGCGCCGCTCCAGCTTCCCGAGATCGTGCTCGAGACGGGCAAGGGGCCGATCCCGATCCGGCTCCAGCGCGAGGAGGGTCGAATCAGCTTCGGATGGATGACGCAGCCGGTGCCGACGGTCGAGCCGTTCGCGGCCGAGGCCGAGCTTGTCGCCGCCGTCGGCGTCCAGGGCTCCGAGCTTCCGGTCGAGCTCTACGACAACGGCGTGGAGCACGTCTACATCGCGCTTCCGACCGTGAAAGACGTCGAGGCGCTGGAACCCGACCTGCAGGCACTCAAGCGCCTCCAGGGGATCGTCGGGACGAACTGCTTTGCCGGGGAGGGCGACCGCTGGAAGACGCGAATGTTCGCGCCCGCGGACGGCGTCCCGGAGGATCCGGCCACCGGTTCGGCCGCCGGCCCGCTCGCCTGCCACCTCGCACGCCACGGGCGCATCGAGTGGGGCCGGGAGATTGTGATCTCGCAGGGTGCCGAGATCCGGCGCCCGAGCACGCTGCACGCGCGGGCAAACGGCTCCGGCGACGTGATCGAAAGCGTCGAGGTCGGCGGGTCTGCGGTCGTCGTCGCGCGCGGCGAGTTCAAGCTGGGCTAGGCCCAGGCGACGTCGCGGATCTCGGGCAGCTCTACCGCCACCGCGCGCCAGAAGACTCCGCCGTCCCTCGAGACGTAGACGCGGTTCCGCGCCGCGTAGAGGACGTCGTCGGGGCTCTCGCCGAGCGCGACTGCCTTCCCCGGAGGAAGCCCGGAGCCGCGCTCGCTCCACGTGCTTCCGGTGTCTCGCGAGATCATGAGCGGCGGGCGGCGCTCGAGCAGGAGGACGACCGTCGAGCCGACGGCATCGATGTCGAGCGCCTGGCCGGAGGCCCAGGGCGGCGTCAGGTCGAGCGGCCGCGTTCGCTCAACCACAGCGACCTCGTTGCGCTCGAGCAGCTCGTCCTCGTCCGCGTCGGCACCGATCTCGACCGTGTAGACGCCGTCGTCACAGCCGATCTCGGCCTTCATGCGGCGAGCAGCGTTCGGACGACCTCACCGGCGAGCCTGGCTGCGGAGCGCGGGCTGTGGCGCTGCCGCCGGTAGGTGAGGTAGGCGGCCATGAACTTGTCCCCGGAGCCGGTCGGGTCGCGCGCCTCGACCGGTCTCGCGGGCACGTACTCGGCGAGGCCGTCCGAGAAGACGACCGCGCCCCGGCTGCCGAGGGTGACCACGACCTCCGCCACGCCGAGCGAGGCGAGCGACCTGTCGTCGAGCGCGAGCCCGAGCGCGTCGGCCTCCTGCTCCGAGAGCTTGAGGATGTCGACGTGCCGCAGCACTTCCGGGTCGTAGTCGGCGTCCACCCGCACCTCGCCCTTCTCGGCGGGACGTACGAGCCCCTGACCCTCGAAGGACAGGACGCGGCCTCGATGGAGGAGGGCGAGGGTCTCGGCCGGGAAGTCAGCGCGGGTCAGCGCTCCCGCGTGCACCCAGTCGGCCGGCCGCAGCGCATCCTCGAGCCACTCGCGCACGTCCTGCGGGGTCCACGGCTCGCCGAGCTCCTCGATCTCCATCGTCCTGTGGTCGCCGTCGTTCTCGATCCGGAAGGTGATCGTGCGCTCGGCGGGCCGCGCGTAGACGGGAATGCCCAGGGCGTGCAGTCCGCGTCCGCTGTCCTCGGGGGCGAGCTTCGTCGCGATCAGCGCCGGCTGGCCGAGCAGGCGCAGCGCCTTGGCCGCGTAGAACGGCGCGCCGCCGAGGCGCGGGAGGCCGCCGTCAACGCGATCCAGCGAGACGAGCCCGACGACGCCGAGTTGGCGCATGCGCGTACCGTAAGGCCGCGAAGAGGACGAACGCGAGCGCGAACGAGGGCAGCGAGGCTCCGCCCGTGAACAGGCCCGCGCCCGGCACGCGCTCGACCGCGTCCACCCACCACGCGGGCCCGGTCGGCTGGATCCACTGGTAGAGGGCAACCCCGGCGAGCCAGGCGGCGATCCCGCTCCAGCGGATCTGGACAGGATTCCGCGAGCCGTAGAGAAAGTCGGCGGCGAGCACGCCGAAGAGCGGCACGAAGAAGGACCCCAGCAGGAAGAGAAAGCTCTGGTAGCGGGCGAGGTCGATGACGAGCGCGCCGGCGATCGCGAGGCCTCCCACGCCGAGGATGAGGAGCCGCTGGGGCGCCTCCGGCACGACGTTCTGCAGTGAGAGCGCGGCCGAGTAGACATTGGCGAAGGGCTCGTCGGTCTCGTCGACGGTGAGCGCGACGAGGGCGAGCGCGCTCGCGATTCCTCCCGCCGCGACGGAGGTCAGGAGCGCGGTCGTGTCGCTCGTCCCGCGCGAGAGGAAGAGGAGGAGCCCGAGGCCGTAGAGCCAGACAAGCGGCACGAAGTACCCTGCCGCGGTTCCCCAGAAAGCATGGCGCGGCCGGCGGGCGAAGCGCGTGTAGTCCGCTGCGAGCGGAAGCCACGACGCCGCCATGGCAACCGTGAGGTCGACTCCCTGCCAGAACGTGAGCCCGCCGGCAGGGTCCGCGTTCCAGAGCTCGCCGGTGCTCGCGCCGTCGAGCGCCCACCACGTCAGGTAGCCCACGGAGGCCGCAACGGCCCAGACCGCGAACCGCCGGACGTACTTGCGGACGAACGTGATCGGCCCGGCCAGCGCGAGGGCGAGCGTGACCGCTCCGAAGACGAGCACCCAGACCCAGCGCTCGCGGAAGCCAAAGATCCGGTCTGCGAGCGCGTTCGCGGCCGCCGCGATGACGATCAGCTCGAAGGTCGCCCAGCCGATGTTCTGGACGACGTTCAGGACCGTCGGGGCGTAGGAGCCACGTCGGCCGAGCGGCTCCCGCATGAGCACCATCGCCGGCACGCGGCGCTCGGCGCCGATGTAGCCCGCGAAGCCGAGGAGCGCGCAGCCGAGTACGGCGCCGACCACGATCGCCAGGAGCCCGCGCTGCAGGCCCAGGCCGGCGAGGTAAGTGCCCGCGACGAGCACGAGCAGGCTGATGCCGAGGTTGCCCCAGAGCAGCGTGAGGTCGCCGAGCGAAAGCGTGCGCAGCCGGTCGGGAACCGGTGTCACACCCCACGTTCGCTCGCTCTCCATGCGCTCCCTTCGCTGGCATTACCCAGATCAGGTTCTCGGGTCAGGGCGCTTGGCCCACTCTCAGCCGCTTCGCGGCTCCCCGGTCGTGCGAGTCGAGTCTACCCCGAGAGAATCCTCTCGATCCCGTCTGCGGCGCGAGCGAGCGACTCGTCGTCGAAGAGATAGGCGACCGCGTTCTCGACCTCGTGCGCCGGCCCGTCGAGGGAGTCCGAGCCGCTGGCTCCGTTCAGCGCGTAGCGGATGGGGATCTCGTGCGTGACGATGAGCACCGTGTCGTGGGAGAGCCCAAGGAGATTCCGGAAAGACTGGGCGTAGCGCAGCGCGGCGTCGTCGAGGCTCTCCCCGCCCGGAAACGGAACCTCGCGTGCGTGCGAGTGCTTCCAGGCCCGGTAAACCTCGAGCGTCTCGCCTTCGAGATCACCAACGTCGATGTCGTCGAGGAGCGGCTCCACTGCCAGTGGGGTCTCCCGTCCTGCAAGGGCGATCTCGGCGGTCTCCTTCGTCCTCGAGAAACGGGTGTGCACGCAGAGGTCGAAGCCGATGTTGGCGACCTCCACGCCGAGCCTGTGCGCCTGAGCTCTCCCCTCATCGGTCAGCGGCACGTCGACCGAGGGGTCGCCGTTGATCCGGCGCTCGAGATTGAGGACGGACTCGCCGTGCCGGGCGAAGACGAAGAGCCTCACTCCGGGAGGCTAGATGACGAAGGCTTCTTCCCGGGGCTCGCCCTGGTCGAAGCGGGAGGCCGAGAAAACGGAGAGGTCGAGCGTGGGCTTGGCCCCGATCACCCGCTCGGCCAGGTGCTCGCCGATCGCCGGGCTCTGCTGGAAGCCGTGGCCGGAGAAGCCTGTCGCGTAGAGGAAGCGCGACGGCTCGACCGCCTCGCCCACGATCGCGTTGTGGTCCGGGCTCATCTCGTAATAACCCCACCACGAGGACTGGATCGGAAGCTCCTCGAGGATGGGCAGCCGGCGCGTTCCCTGCGTCGCCACGCCTTCGATCGTGGGCTCGCGCCCGCCGAAGACGAGACCCGGGCCCTCGCGGTGGAAATAGAAGCCGGTCGAGAAGTCGACGGTGAGCGGAACGACATCGGGGAGACCCGGCGCCTCGGGCGTGTAGTGCATCCAGCGCACCTCGCCCTCAACCGGGAGGTTCATGCCGATGAGCGCGGCCACGTCCTTCGACCACACGCCGGCCGCGCAGACCACCGTGTCGGTCTTGATGCGACCCTCCGTGGTGTCGACGCCGAGGATCTTGTTGCCGAGCACGGGGATCCGCGTCACGTCGACTCCCTGCTTGATGCGAACCCCCTTCTCCGCCGCAGCAGCCGCGTAGCCGCGTACGACCGCCTCGGGCGTGGCGAAGCCGTCGCGCGGGCAGTAGGTCGCTCCGCGGAGGCCTTCCGTGTTCACCTGGGGAACGAGCTCCAGCACCTCGTCCAGGGTGAGCTCGGTCGAGAGAACGCCGAGCGACCCTTGCAGACCCACCGCCTCGCGGAAGCGGCGCACGTCGTCGTCGGAGTCCAGGAGGAAGAGGTAGCCCGTCTCGCGGAAGTCTATGTCCGCCCCGACCTTCTCCTCGAAGTTGCGGAACTCGAGCAGGGAGATCAGTGCAATG
>JAICVP010000104.1 GCA_025935275.1 Thermoleophilia bacterium | reverse complement strand
GACGAGGGCGAGCGCTGCGAGCAGCGCAACCTTCGTGTGGTACTCGGTCGTCTGCGGCGCCATCAGGAGGATGGCGACGAGCCCGATCGTGACGCCGTAGACCCGTCGTGCCGTCCGGCCCGCGGGGATCGTCTTCGGGTCCGTGATCATGAAGAAGAGAAAGACGAGGACTTCGGGCGAGAAGACGAGGATCCGCCACAGGGTCCAGTCCTCGACCGGTCCCAAGTACCAGCGCGCGGTCATAGCGTGGCCGCTTGCGGCGAGCACGGCGAGGCTGCCCGCGAAGGCCAGCCAGAACCCGATCGCGATCCCGAGGAGGCGCAGCCGGCGCAGGATGAGGAAGCCTCCCGTGACGATGATTGCGAGGGCGAGCGCGAGCCACGCCGACATGGGCCCCCACCAGAAGTCGAGGGGCTCGGCGTGCTCGGGCCCAAGAGCCAGGAAGCACAGGACCAGGCCGATGTTCGACGGATTGAAGACGTGGCGGCCGCGGAAGCGAACGACGTACTTCGAGAGCAGGCCGACCGCGGCGGTTCCCGCGAAGATCCACCAGCCGCGCATGCTCCACCAGTCGCCGTGCTCCGTTCCGGGAACCCGCAGGACGAACGCGACTCCGTTTCCGGTCAGCATCGCGCTTGCCGGCCAGATGATGACCTTTTGGCGCGCGAAGGTGATCCCCAGCTCGAGGACAGCGCAGGTCAGCAGGGCAACGAGGATCTGGGCGATCGAGAGCTCGAACTCGAACGCCACCTGTCCGAGCACCTGCAGCGAGACGATCACCGCGGCAAGGTGGAGGCGCGGGTCCTGCAGACGCGGCAGGAGGACGGGGTACGGCGTGCCCCGGATTCGCAGAGTGGGCCCCGCGACGACGGCTGCGTCGGGCGCGCTCATCGACCAATGCTAACGCGGTGCCCCAGGGCGTACGAGCCCTGGCTCAGTCGTCCGGGTACTCGTCCTTCCGCCAGGCGCGCGGCTCGGGCGGCTGAGGCATCGGGGTTCGTTCGAGAAGGAAGGTGAAGTACGGCGCGACGAAGGGGTCGGGCGCCGACACCGTGTAGGTGTGGTAGACGGTCCCGTTCTCGCGCGCGAAGGCGATCCAGCTCGGAGCCTCGCGCAGTCCGTCCTTCAGCTCGGCGCCGATCTGCCCGGCCCAGTCCTCGAGCCAGCCGGGCGGGTTTTCGATCAGGTCCTTGACCTCGGGGATGGCCTGTGCCTGCTCCTCAGTGAGCGCCAGCCCGAAATCGAAGGCGAAGTCGGTGTTGTAGGTGGAGACGTAGGGGAACTCCCAGCCCATCCGCTCCTTGTACGCGGTCAGCTGTTCGATCGGCGCCCGTGAAAAACAGATCAGGGTCACGTCGCGGTGGTTCAGATGAACGAGGGTCCCGTTGAGGCCGTCGGCGAGGCTCGTGCAGCCCGGGCAGGCGCCGAGCGTGTAGTCGGGGCCGAACATGACGTTGTAGGCGAGGAGCTGCGACCTTCCGTCGAAGAGCTCGGCGAGCGTCCTCTTGCCGTCCTGGGTGTCGAACTCGTACTCCTTCTCGACCTCCACCCAGGGCAGCTCCAGCCGCTTCTTCGCGAGTTCCTCGTTGCGCTCGCCGTGCTCGGCTTCGAGCTTCGCGAGCTCGTCCCGTGCGGTCTGCCATTCCGCGCGCGTTCCAACCTTGTGGTCGGGCATCAGCGTCCCCCTCTGATCGGTCAAGCGCACGCTACCGGCGCTGCGACCGAATCGCCCGCTCGGCCCTAGGCTCGGGGCAGGACGTAGAAGGCGATGGCCGCGAACTGGCAGGCGGCCGCAGCGAGCGTGAACACGTGGAAGAGCTCGTGGTAGCCGAACACTCCCGGCACGGGGTCCGGACGGCGGAGGGCGTACACGATCGCCCCCGCCGAGTAGAGCAGCCCGCCGGCGAGGACGAGCAGCAGGCCC
Source organism: Thermoleophilia bacterium (assembly GCA_025935275.1). Taxonomy (GTDB): domain Bacteria; phylum Actinomycetota; class Thermoleophilia; order Gaiellales; family Gaiellaceae; genus DATEOR01. The sequence continues at coordinate 5,309 of JAICVP010000104.1, read as the reverse complement.
GCCCAGTCCAGCTGCAGGAGCTGCGGGAACGCGACGACGCCGACCCATCCGAGGACGAGGCCGATCGCAGCAGAAAGCCACTTCGGCGTTCCCGTCCAGAAGAGCTTCAACGCGATGGCGATGATGGCGCCGCCCCAGACGACCGAGAGCACCGGGATGGCCCATCCCTTGGACATGACCAGAAGCCCGAACGGGGTGTAGGTGCCCGCGATGAGGAGGTACAGAGCAGCATGGTCGAGCCGGGCGAGCCAGAGGCGCGCGGCGGGTGCCCAGGTCGGGCGGTGGTAGAGGGCGCTCGCCCCGAAGCAGGCCGCAAGGCAACACGCGAACACCGTTGCAGCAAACCTGGCGCGACCCTCCTCGGCCGTGAGGACGAGGGGGACGCCGGCCGCGACGGCTACGTAGAAGCCGATCTCGTGGAAGACGCCCCGGAGCCTGGGCTTCACGCGTGGCAGTGGAGGCGTTCCCATCACGACACTGTACGCGCACGACAATCCCAGCGGCCACGCGCTCTTTCATGGCCTACACTGAGTGCAGCGTCGCGGCAGTCCTTCTCTCGCGCCCACCCTTTCGAACGCTGAGACCGGCGAGTTCGGTAGAGGTGCTCCCCGGCGAACTTCACCAAGGGGGATCCATGACCATCAAAGAGCGCGAAGCGGCGTTGAACCACCGGATGAAGGCCACCAAGAACGACGAGGCGGCTGCGGGATCGAGCTTCGGCTGCGAGTGTGCGGATCTCCGCTGCAACGCGAAGCTCGAGCTCACCGCAGATGAGCGCGTGCGGCGCGGCTCGCGTCCGAGCCGATTCTGGGTGAAGCCGGGCCACGAGCTCGACACTGACCACATCGTGGAAACGGACACGCGCTTCTCCGTCGTGCAGCTCGACGGCGTCCCGCTCTACGTCGTACCCACCGGCTCGTAGCAAGGCGGCCGTCATAAGGTCGAAGGCGCTCGGCAACCCGGTTTCCAATCAGGCGCTTCGCGCCCACGCCGAGCGGCTCGTCGCGCGCCCGGTGCGGATCGACGACCTGGCGCTCGCCTTCGACGGGTCGAGCGCCGCCACCGCGGAGGTCCTGGTCGAGGGCGAGCAGTTCTATCCGCCGATGCTCGCCGACATCGAATCGGCGAAGACGTCCGTGCACATCAACCAGTTCGGCTTCCGCCCGGGGATCGTGGGCGACGGCTTTGCCGAGACGCTGATTCGCAAGGCAAAGGAGGGCGTGCCGGTCCGGCTCGTGGTCGACCGCCAGGGATCGGCTCCGGAGGAAGGCGCCCGCGAGCACTACGAAAAGCTGACCGCCGGCGGCATCGAGGTCTGCGTCGTCCGCGCGACGAAGCCCCGATCTGCCCACGGGCTGCTCGGAGGCGACGGCGCGCTGCACTGGAACCTCGCGGGGCTCGGCCACATCGACCACCGCAAGGTCGTCCTCGTGGACGGGCGCACCGGCTGGGTCGGCGGCGCGGGCATCGAAGACCATTTCCAGGACGGCCGCTTCCACGACCTCTTCCTGCGGGTGACGGGGCCGGTCGTGTCCCAGCTCCAGCTCGTCTTCATCGCGAGCTTCCGCTGGCTCGGCGGTGAGATTCCGCGGGACGAGCTCGCCGGACTCTTCCCGGACGAGAGCGAAGGCGAGCTGCCGGCGGTCGTGCTGCACAACGCGCCGGGCAGGTACCGGCCGATCACCGACCAGATCGCGCGGATGCTGGGCGGCGCCACCGAGACCCTGGACGTGGTCAACCCCTACGTGACCGACCGCGGAATGATCAACCGGATGGCGGGGGCGGCCCGCCGGGGCGTGCGCGTGCGGCTCTTCGTCCCGGCCAACGCGAACAACTGGGCCTGCGCCGCGGCGCAGCAGTTCCACCACGGGAAGCTGATCGAGGCCGGCGTGCGCATCCTCGAGTACCCGACGATGCTGCACGCGAAGGCGTTCGTGCGCGATGGGGAAGAGGTGCTGGCGGGAACCTGCAACCTCGAGGCGTGGAGCCTCAAGCGGTTCTTCGAGATCGACCTCCTCGTCAAGTCGAAGGCGCTCGCGGCGCAGTTCGACGAGCGCTTCAGCGCTCCGGCGGAGGAGGTCTCGCGGCCCGGCACCGAGCTGACGGGGCTCAAGCCGCGCGCGAAGGCGACCGCCTTCGCGGCCATCTCGCCGCTGCTCTAGCCGCTCACGGGGCGCCCCGGCTGCACGAGCGCCTCGGTGACGGGCGGGAGCGCGCTCCACGGGAAGGTGATCCAGGCAGAGGTCGTGCGCCAGACGTAGTCGCAGGCGACGACGGAAGTCGGTTTCTCGTAGAGGACGGCGGTGCGAACCTCGGAGACCTTGCCGGCGCAGAAGTCGCGCACCAGTGCCAGCGTCCGGCCCGTGTCCGCGACATCGTCCGCGATGAGGAGCCTCGCTTCGGCGAGGTCGATGAGCTCGGGGACGGGAGGGAGGATCATCGGCGCCGGCAGGCGCTCGTCCACCCCGGTGTAGAACTCGACGTTCATCGTGTAGGTGTTCTTGACGCCGAGCGCGTAGCCGAGCGCCCCGGCGACAAGAAGCCCTCCGCGCGCGATGGCGAGGATGACGTCGGGCTCGTAGCCGTCGGCGTGTATCCGCTCGGCCAGGTCGCGCGCGCCTTCGCCGAGGTCGTCCCAGGTCATGACTTCGCGTTCGCCGCTCATGGCCCGCCCTCGCCGCCCTCTTCGTCGCGCCGCCGTCTCCAGAGCACATAGGCGAGGATTCCGGCCGCAGCGAGCAAGGCCACCGCGAGGGCCGTCCACGCCCACAGATTGCTGTCCTCGGACGAGGTATCCGCGGGAGTCGTCTCGGAAAGTGTCGGCGCTGCGACCGCGGTTTCGGTGGGAACGGTCACCGTCTCCGTCTCCGATTCCGTCTCCGTCTCCGTTCCGATTTCCGTCTCCGTCTCCACGATCGTCGTGCTGTCCTCCCGCGTCGTAGCGGGCTCGGGAGTCGTCGGCTCTTCGTCCGTGGTGTCGCCCCCGATGTCCGGGAGCGTGGGCACCGTGACGTCCGGAATCGTGGGAATGGTGACGTCTGGGACGGTGACCTCCGTAAGGGCGACCGACGGAAGCTCCGTGGCTCCCGAGAAACCCTCGAGCCCGTCGCCTGCGCAGCCGCCGAGCAGATAACCGGACGCCGCCGCCGCGACGAGAAGCGCGCCCGTCCGGGCCGTCGACCGGAGCCTCACGGGGCGACCGTATCAGGGTCCGCGAAGTCTCGGAAACCCGCTGGAAACCTTGAATTTCGCTCACAACCTCCGTAGCGTTGCTCCATCAAGCGGCTCCTACCGACGACTTAGGAGGCATACGAGTGAGGGAACTGCTGTTTGGAAAAGCAGAGGGCAAGGCGCGAAGACGACTTCAGCTCGCCCTCCTAGCGTTCGTGCTGGCGCTGGCTGCAGTGGCAGCCGGCTGCGGTGGAGACGACGAGGGTACGACGGGGGCCGCGGGAACAGGCACGGCGGCCTCGGGCGGAGCGTGTGACAAGGAAATTTGGGTTCTGCTGCCGGACAGCGCGAGCTCGCCCCGTTGGGAGAGCGACGACCGTCCGTACTTCGACAAGGCGTTCAACGATGCCGGAGCCAAGCACACCATCGTCAACGCCGAGGGTGACGCGGCGACCCAGCAGTCCCAGGCTGAGCAGGCGATCGCGGCCGACGCGGGCGTGATCGTGCTGACGAGCATCGACACGGGCTCCGGCGGCGCCATCATCGATTCGGCGAAGGAAGCCGGCGTCGACGTGATCGAGTACGACCGTTTCAACACCGGCAGCTCCGGCGGCTCCGTCTACGTGAGCTTCGACAACGTCCAGGTCGGTGCGACGATGGCCGAAATCCTGGAGCCGGCGATCGATGATCTGGGCAAGGACCCGGCGAACGTCGTCGAACTGAACGGCGGCGAGGAGGACAACAACGCCTTCCTCTTCAAGGATGGCTACGACGCCACCGTCCAGGAGCACGTCTCCGACGGAAGCTGGAAGCTGGTCGCCGACCAGTTCGTGCCCGGATGGGGCGCGAACGGCGAGGGTCAGGGAATCATGGAGCAGATCCTGACCGACTCCAACAACAAGGTCGATGCGGTGTTCGCCGCCAACGACAACCTCGCGCAGCAGGCGATCAACGCCCTCGACGCGGCCGGGGTCGGGCCGGTGCCACTGAGCGGCCAGGACGCGTCCGCCGCCGGCATCCAGAACATCCTGCTCGGCAATCAAACGATGACCGTCTACAAGCCGATCGCGGCGGAAGCCGAGGTCGCGGCGAAGGCAGCGCTGGCGCTGTGCGCAGGGGAGGATCCCTCCGCGGTGGAGCCGGACTTCGCAGCATCGCTCTCCCCGGCGACGGCCGAGGCGATCGACCTGAACACGATCGGCATCAAGGCCGCCGACGGCAAGCCGGCGGATTCCCCGACCGGTGACGGCGTCGTGCCGTACCTGGCGTTGTCGCCGATCGGCGTGACGGTCGACAACATCGCCGACACGGTCATCGCGGACAACTTCCGGACGATCGAGGAGGTCTGTACCGGCGACACCGCCGATACGGACTTCTGCAAAGAGAACAGCTAAGCGAGGAAACAGGCACGGAGTGTGGGAGGCGCCTCGGCGCTTCCCACCCTCCTCCTAAGTAATGGCCACTGCTGACACGCCTCTCCTCGAGCTTCGGGGGGTCTCGAAGGCCTTCGGCGCCGTCCAGGCGCTCTACCGGGTCGATTTCGAGGTCCGCCGCGGCGAGGTCATGGCCCTGGTCGGCGACAACGGGGCCGGCAAGTCGACGCTCGTCAAGAGCGTCGTCGGCATCTATCCCTTCGACGAGGGCGAGGTGCGCTACGACGGGGCCGCCGTCAACGTCCACGGTCCGCGTGACGCCGCCAAGCTCGGCATCGAGGTCGTCTACCAGGATCTCGCGCTCGCCGACAACCTCGACGTCGTCGCCAACATGTTCCTGGGGCGGGAGCGGGCCCGCGTCCGTTTCATACTCGATGAGTCGAGCATGGAGCGCTCCGCGCGGGAAACGCTGGACAGCCTCTCCGTCACGACGCTCAAATCGGTTCGGCAAACCGTCGCCGGGCTCTCGGGGGGCCAGCGGCAGGCCGTCGCCGTGGCGAAGTCGGTGATGTGGGACTCCCGGCTCGTCATCCTCGACGAGCCCACCGCGGCGCTCGGCGTCGCCCAGACGCGCCAGGTGCTCGATCTCGTCAAGCGACTGGCGGAACGGGATCTCGGCGTCGTGATCGTGACCCACAACCTGCATGACGTGTTCGAGGTGGCCGACAGGATCACCGTCCTGCGGCTGGGCCAGCGGGTGGCCCT
>JAICVP010000103.1 GCA_025935275.1 Thermoleophilia bacterium | reverse complement strand
GGCTGTTAGGGATCTCGCGCTGGATCGGTGAGCTCGGCGCTCTGCTTGCGGTCGGCGGATATCTGATGGCAGTCGGCTGGCAGCCTTCGGTCGTCCGGGCGGGCGTGGCGGGGGGCCTCGCGTCAGTGGCCTGGCTCGCCGGCAGGCCGCGCGATCGGTGGTACTTCCTGCTCGTCGGCGCAGCTGTCCTCCTGGCCTGGAACCCGTACTCGCTCCTCGAGCCGGGCTTTCAGCTCTCGTTCGGCGCCGTCGGCTCGATCTTTCTCCTCGTGCCGCGGATCGAGGCGTGGCTTGCGGGCTATCCCGTTCCAGGCGGGCTCGCAACGGTGCTCGCGGTGTCCATCTCCTGTGGCGGCATCACGGCGCCCATCCTCATGCTGCACTTTCAGGCCGCGCCGCTGTTCACCGTCGCGAGCAACGCGGTCGCGGGCTTCGTCGTCGCCCCGCTGCTCGGTCTCGCGCTCATCTCGACTGCGCTTGACCCTGTTCTCCCCGAAGCTGCGTCAGCGCTCGCCTGGGTGAACGGGTGGCTCGCCGCCTACCTCGCAGGCTGCGCACGCTTCTTCGGCTCGCTTCCGCACGCACAGCTGACTTCCTGGAAGGCACTTGCTGCCCTCGCGGCACTCGCGGTTCTCGCCTTCGCGCTTTCCAGACTCCCACCTCCACGCGGTCGGCGGGCGGCGGTTCTGGCCGCGATGCTCGCCGTGACCCTGATCGGTTGGCGGCTGCGGCCGGACGACACGCCCCCGCCGCCGACGGGTCTGAGGATCGTGATGCTCGACGTCGGCCAGGGGGACGGAGTGCTCCTCCAGACGAAAGGCGGCTCGGTCCTGGTCGACGAAGGCCCGCCGGAAGCCGGCGTCGTGGCCCAGCTTCGCTCTCTGGGTGTCACGAAGCTTGCGGCGCTCGTCGTCACGCACCCTCATCGCGACCACGTCGGCGGGGCCGCCGACGTCGTCCACTCGGTCCCGGTCGGCTTCGTCCTCGATCCGCTCGAGCCGACCGAGAGCCCGGAGGAAGAGGCACTCGAGCGCGAGGCTCGAAGGCGTGGCGTGCGAATCGTGCCGGCGCGGGTCGGGCAGCGGTTTCAGCTCGGCGCCCTCCGGCTCCATGTTCTTTGGCCCGACGGGCCGGGCTTGGCCGGCGAGGACCCACATGAGCACGGCGTCGTTCTGCTCGCGAGCTACGGGCAGTTCGACGCGCTGCTCACCGGCGACTCCGAGTCCCCGGTGACCCTGCCGCTGCATCCGCCCCAGGTCGAGCTCCTAAAGGTTGCGCACCACGGCTCGTCGGACGACGGGCTCGACGATCTGCTCGAGCTCCTGCACCCGAGACTCGCGCTCATCTCGGTCGGTGAAGGAAACGACTACGGACACCCGGCGCCGTCGACGCTCTCCGCACTGGGCTCGGTCTCCGGGCTCGCGGTCTACCGAACGGACGAGGACGGGCGCATTACGGTCGAGTCCGACGGGACCACCTTTTCGGTCCGGACGGAGCGATGACTATGCTCAGCGTCGATGGCGGACGAGCTGCGCCCGGTCTACCTCCTTACCGGCACCGATCGCCCGAAGATCGGCCGCGCCCTCCGCCGCCTGCGAACCAGGTTCGGCGACGAAGCGGTCGAGATCCTCGGCGCCGAGACGGCCTCGGGCGAAGACGTGACCGCCGCGCTGAACTCCCTGGGTCTCTTCGCCACGGGGCGGCTGATCGTGGTCCAGGGTGTCGAAAAATGGAAGAAGGCCGACGTTGAAGCACTCGATGCGTACCTCGCCGATCCGGTCGCGGGAACCGTCGTCGCGCTCGTCGTCGAGGAGCCGGGCAAGGATGACGCGCTCGGGAAGCTCGTCGCCCGGCGCGGCGGGGAGGTGCTCGCGTATGACGTGCCGAAGCCGAAGGATCCCTCGGTCTGGGTGCGGGGCGAGTTCGCGCGCCTGGGTGCGCAGGCGAGCGATGACGCCGCCCGCCGCCTCGTCGAGATCGCGGGCGACGACATCGCCCTGCTCGAACAGGAGGTCGAGAAGCTCGCGACCTGGGCAGGCGGAGAGCAGATCGGCCCCCGCGAGGTCGAGGAGCTGGCCGTTCCGCTGACGGAGGCTCCGGCGTGGGCGCTCTCGGACGCGTGGGGCACGCGCGACGTCGGCGAGGTCCTTGCTGCCTGCGAGGCCGAGCTGGAGAAGGGCGTCGAGCCCTTCCTCATCGCGGTCAGGCTGGCGGCGCAGGTCGGCCTGGTCCGGGCCGTGCAGGCCCTCGCGGACGAAGGGCTCGGCGCCAAGGAAATCGCCGGGCGCCTGAAGAAGCACGAGTTCCGGGTGCGGAAAGCCCTCGGGCACGCCGAGCGCTACTCACGAGACGAGCTCGACGCGGCGATCGTTCGCCTCGCGGAGCTCGATGCTGCTCTCAAGGGCGCGAGTCGGGTCTCGAACGAGCTCGAGCTCGAACGAGCTCTGCTCGAGATCACGGCCGCGAGGGAGCCGGTCTCGAGCTAGCTGGACTGGCCGGCGACGAGCCGGGCGGCCTGGGACTTCTTGCGCGCGGCCTTGTTCGGGTCGATCGCGCGCTTGGACGCGGCCTTGTCGAGCAGGACGATGAGCTCGCGGTGCTCGGTCGCGATCCGGTCCTCGTCGCCGTCGGCGACGGCCGACTCGAGGCGCTTGAAGAGCGTCTTGGCTGCCGAGCGATAGCGCAGGTTCTCGTCCCGCTGGCGGGCGGCGATCTTCACGCGGCGCTTTTGCTGGTGGATGTTCGGCATTGCGGAGAAACGCCCGCGTTGCGCGGGCAGAAGGATGCTAGCAAGAGCCCGGCGCTTCCGGCCGCTGGCCTATGCTCGGGCCCGTGGACGAACCTGAGCGCCCGGCTCCCGGCGAGCCACCGCCGCCGAGGCGCCTCGCGTGGTCGACGGCGATCTTCGCCGGGGCGACCGGCCTTTCCCGAGTCCTCGGGCTCGTCCGCGAGATCGTCGCCCGTAACTACTTCGGCGTCCGCGGCCCGATCAACGCGTTCGAGATCGCATTCCTGATCCCGAACACCGTGCGCGCGCTCGTGGCTGACGCGGCTCTCTCCTCGGCGTTCGTCCCCGTCTTCAGCGAGCTGCTCGAGAAGGGCGAGCGGGCCCGTGCGTGGCGTGTTGCGTCGACGCTCTTCTGGATCATCCTGCTCGGGCTCGGGAGCGTGACGCTCCTCTTCATCGTCCTGGCGCCGTGGATCATGGCGCCCTTCCCCTACGAGCAGGACCTCCTCGTCGGGCTCTCCAGGCTCCTCTTCCCGATCGTCCTGCTCCTCGGGCTGTTCGGTGTGATCGTTGGAGTTCTCAACAGCTACGAGCACTTCACGATCCCTGCGCTCACGCCGGTCTTCTGGAACCTGATCATCATCGGCGGCCTCGTCATCGGGATCCCGCAGGTCGAGGGGACGGACGAGCTCTACGTCTACGCGGGCGCCATCCTCGCGGCCACGCTCATCCAGTTTGCCCTGCCGATTCCGTGGCTCCGCGGGCTCGGCGGGCGCCTCCAGTTCGTCTTCGACTGGCGCGACCCGGCGGTCAGGCAGGTCTTCGTGCTGATGATCCCGGTGACGCTCGGGCTCGGCCTGATCAACGTCAACGCGCTGATCGACGGGATCTTCGCCGCGCAGCTCATCGACCCCAACATCGCGCCCAGCGCGATCAACGCTGCGTTCAGGATCTACATGCTCCCGCAGGGCATGTTCTCGGTCGCGGTCGCGACGGTGCTCTTCCCGCGCCTCTCGCGGCTCGCCACCCGCGGCGACATGGCCCGCTTCCGCGAGACCGTCTCGATGGGTCTCGGCCAGATCGGGTTCCTGCTCATGCCGGCGAGCGCAATCGGGGCGGTTCTTGCCGTTCCGATCGTCCGCCTCATCTACGAGCGCGGCGCCTTCACACCCGACCAGACGCACGTCGTGGCGGGCGCGCTGGCCGCCTTCACGCTCGGTCTGACGTTCAACGGGACGATGCTGATGCTCACGCGGGCGTTCTTCAGCCTGCAGTCGCCGTGGGTGCCGACCGCCATCGCTCTGGGGAACCTCGCGGTGAACGCGGCCCTCGACGCGGCCTTCTACCGCTACGGCGTCTGGGGGATCCCGCTCGCCACCTCGTTCGTGAACATAGCCGGGACCGCGGCGCTCGCGATCGTCTTCCGCCGGCGGATCGGGCGCATGGACGGACGCGCCCTCCTCCACTCGTATTCGCGCATCCTCGTCGCCTCGGCCGTGGCCGCGGGAGTCGCGGCCGCCGTCTGGTACGGGCTCGACCAGCTGCTCGGCCGCTCCCTCCTCGCGCAGGTGGCCACCGTCGGCGCGGGGCTCGCGAGCGCGGTCGCGGTCTACCTCCTGTGCGCGCGCCTCCTGCGGATCCGCGAGCTGCGTGCCCTTCTCTCGCTCCGTCGCCGGTCCGGTACAACGGGCGAGTGAAGCTCGACCGCATCCGCAACTTCTCCATCGTGGCGCACATTGACCACGGCAAGTCGACTCTGGCCGACCGCATCCTCGAGGTGACCGAGACCCTGAGCGAGCGCGAGATGCGCGAGCAGGTGCTCGACTCGATGGATCTCGAGCGCGAGCGGGGGATCACGATCAAGGCTCAGGCCGTGCGCGTCGCGTGGAAGGGGCATCAGCTCAACCTCATCGACACGCCGGGGCACGTCGACTTCACCTACGAGGTGTCGCGCGCGCTCCAGGCGTGCGAGGGGGCTCTCCTCCTCGTCGACGCGGCGCAGGGGACTCAGGCGCAGACGCTTGCAAACGCCTACCTCGCGCTGGAGAACAATCTCGAGATCGTCCCGGTGGTGAACAAGATCGACCTTCCGCAGGCCGACCCGGACGCCGTCGCAGCCGAGGTGGCCGAGCTCGTTGGCGAGGACGCGGCGCGGGTGCTGCGCATCTCGGCCAAGACCGGGGAGAGCGTCGCCGAGGTCCTCGACGCCGTCGTGGAGCGGATTCCACCTCCGGAGGGCGATCCGGAGGCGCCGCCGCGCGCGCTCGTTTTCGACTCCTCATACGACCAGTACCGCGGCGTTGTCGCCTTCGTGCGGGTCGTCGACGGCCGCTTCAACACGCGGGACGACCTGCGCGCGATGGCCGCGGGGACACGCTTCGAGGCGGAGGAGCTCGGCTTCTTCTCTCCTGTGCGGACGCCGATGGACACGCTCGAGGCCGGCGAGGTCGGCTACGTGGTCACGGGCCTCAAGGACGTGAGCCGCCTGCGCGTGGGCGACACCCTGACGAGCGCACGCCACGCCGCCGCCGAGCCGCTGCCCGGGTACAAGGATGTGAAGCCGACGGTCTTCGCCGGCCTCTATCCCACCGACTCCGACGACTACCCCGAGCTCCGCGACGCGCTCGAGAAGCTGAAGCTGAACGACGCTTCGCTCTTCTACGAGCCGGAGACCTCACAGGCGCTCGGCTTCGGCTTCCGCTGCGGGTTCCTCGGGCTCCTCCACATGGAGATCGTGCGCGAGCGGCTCGAGCGCGAGTTCGATCTCGACCTGCTTGTGACCGCGCCGAACGTGGCGTACCGCGTCTACACGCAGGGCGAGGAGGAGATCGAGGTGCACAGCCCGGCGGACATGCCGCGGGAGTTCGAGCGGGTCGAGGAGCCGTACATCCGTGCCACGACCATCGTGCCCAAAGAGTACGTCGGCTCGGTGATGGAGCTGAACAACGAGCGCCGCGGCCGCTTCGACCACATGGAGTACCTGAGCGAAGACCGCGTCATGCTCTCCTACGACCTTCCCCTGGCCGAGATCGTCTACGACTACTACGACCAGCTGAAGAGCCGCACGAAGGGCTACGCGAGCTTCGACTACGACGTCGTCGGCTTCGAGGAGGGGAGCCTCGTCCGCGTGGACATCCTGCTCGCCGGCGACCCCGTCGACGCCCTCAGCCTCATCGTTCACCGGGACGGGGCCTACGCGCGCGGCCGTGCGCTGGTCGACCGCCTGCGCGAGGAGATTCCCCGGCAGATGTTCGACGTTCCGGTGCAGGCTGCGATCGGCTCGCGCGTGATCGCGCGGGAAACGATCAAGGCGCGGCGTAAGGACGTGCTCGCCAAGTGCTACGGCGGCGACGTCACCCGCAAGCGCAAACTCCTGGAGCGCCAGAAGAAGGGCAAGAAGCGGATGAAGCAGGTCGGCTCGGTCGAGGTGCCGCAGGAGGCTTTCCTCGCCGTGCTCAACCTCGACGGGGACAAGCGATGAGCGGGGTGCGCCACCTCTACGTTCACCTGCCGTTCTGCGCGGCGCGCTGCGGCTACTGCGACTTCGTGACGCTCGTCGGCCGGGGCGAGGACCACGGGTGCTACGTGGACGCTGTCCTCCGCGAGCTCGAGCTGGAGGGAGGTCGGCTCGCAGACGAGGTGGAGACGGTCTTCGTCGGAGGAGGCACGCCCACCTTTACCCGGCCGGCCGAGCTGCGCCGCCTGCTCGAGGCGCTCCCCGCAGCCGAGGAGGTGACCGTCGAGGCGAATCCCGAGACCATGACGCGAGAGCTCGCCGCGCTTCTGCGGGAGGCGGGTGTCACCAGGGTCTCACTGGGCGCGCAGAGCTTCGAGCCGCGCCTCCTGGCCATTCTCGATCGGCGAGCCGGTCCTGACGACGTCCGCCGCGCCTTCTACCATCTTCGTGATGCCAACTTTGACAACGTCAGCCTCGATCTCATCTATGGGATCCCCGGCCAGGAGCCCTCCGACCTCGAACGGGACCTCGGCGAGGCTCTAGCCCTCGGCCCCGAGCACCTCTCCTGCTACGAGCTGGAAGCGAAGCCGGGCACCCGCTTTACCCATGCGCACGGAGAGGAGCTCGCCCGCCAGGCGGAGTCGATGGAGGGATATTTCGAGCTCGTCGTCGACACGCTCACCGCAGCCGGCTATCGCTGGTACGAGACCGCCAACTTCTGCCGGGAAGGCCGTCGCGCGCGCCACAACCTCGCCTACTGGCTCGGGCGCGACTACCTCGGCCTGGGGATCGGCGCCGTTTCGACCCTCGACGGCCTCCGGTGGCGCAACCTGCCCGCGCTGCCGCGCTATCTCGCTGCGCTCGCGAACGGGCAACCTCCGCCGCGCGAGCTCGAGCCTCTGGCTGCGTCGACGCAGGCGCAGGAGCGGCTGATGCTGGGGCTCCGCCTCGACGACCCACTTCCGTTCGCGGAGGTGCAGGCTGCGCTGGACTCCGAGGCCCTCGGCCGGCTCGAAGGGCTCGGTCTGGTGGAGAGACAGGGCGACGGCCTCCTCCTGACCCGCCGAGGGCGGTTCCTCGGGGGCGGAGTAACGGCTGAGCTTCTCGCTGAAATCCCTGCAAATAACTACAATTGACCAGGTATGACGCCACAACCTGATCCCGTGCTCACGGCCCGCCAGGAGGAGATCCTCGTGCGCGTCGTCGAGGAGTACGT
>JAICVP010000169.1 GCA_025935275.1 Thermoleophilia bacterium | reverse complement strand
GCAGGACAAGGGTCACGGCAAGCACGACCACGGCAAGCACGACACCGACCACAGCAAGCACGACAACGGCAACCACAACGGCTGGACGAAGCCGGACAAGGATCCGCCGAAGAAGTCGCACGACTCTCTAGGCTCTGGGCATGGCAACGGCCAGAAGCCCCATCGAGAGCACGGTCAGGGAGCCAAGCACGGAAAGTCCGACCGGCGCGCTCATTCTCATTCACGGTCGCGGCGCTGACGCCGGCGACCTCGAGCCGCTCCTCAGCATCCTCGATCCCGACCGCCGCCTCCTCGGCGTGTTCCCCCGCGGTCCGCTCGCGCTCCCGCCGGGAGGGCGGCACTGGTACATCGTCCGCGAGATCGGCTTTCCGGACCAGGACACCTTCACCGCCACGTACGGCGAGCTCGGGGAGCATCTCGACGGCGTCCTTGCCGAGCACGGGCTCGGCTGGGACCGGACGGTGGTCGGGGGCTTCTCACAGGGAGCCGTGATGTCGTACGCCCTCGGGCTCGGCGAAGGACGGCCGCGGCCCGCCGCCATCCTCGCTTTCTCCGGATTCGTCCCGGCGGTGCAAGGGCTCGAGCTCGATCTCGCCTCCCGCGCCGGGCTCCCGGTGTCGATTGCCCACGGGGCGCTCGACCCCGTGATCGGCGTGGAGTTCGGACGTCGGGCGAAGACACTGCTGGACGAGTCCGGCCTCGCGGTCAGCTATCGGGAGGACCCGGTCGGGCACACGATCACGCCCGGGGGCCTCGCCCAGGCGATCACCGTGCTCGCGGAAGCGCTCCGCTAGAGCGAGGCTTCGCCGACGCGGGGCTCGTCCACCCCGGATTCGGCCGTGCCGATAGGCGGCCGCGGTCGCAGCACGGGACTCAGGTAGAGCAGCTCGTACGCGAGCGCCGCGAGCGCGCCTCCGAGGAACGGGCCGATGTACCAGATCCACCCGTCCGCCCACTGGTTCTGCACGAGCATCGGGCCAAGGGCGCGCGCCGGGTTCATCGCCGCGCCGGTCAGCGGCCCGCCGAGAAGGATGTCGGCTGCGATCGTGAGCCCGATGGCGAAGCCCGCGATGATCGTGAAGGCGCCGCGCGGATCGGCCGCCGTGGCGAAGACGACCCAGACGAGGAAGAAGGTCATGACGGCTTCGAGCACGAAGCCGGCTCCCACCGAGATCTGGCTGTTCAGCGTCGGCGCGCCCAGCTTGGCGGCGTCGCTGATGTTGTCCGGATAGATCCACTTGAGAAGGAGCGCCGCGGCGACTCCGCCCGCGAACTGCGCGACCCAGTAGCTGAGCCCGAGAAGCGGCCTGATCCGCCGCGTCATCAGGAAGCCGAGCGTGACCGCCGGGTTGAAGTGTCCGCCCGAGATGTGGCCGAGAGCGGTGACCATGATCGCGAGGATGAGGCCATGCGCCATGGCGACTCCCAGCAGGTCGCCGCCGCCCGTCATCACCGAGCCGGCGCCGACGAATACGAGCGCGAAGGCGCCGACGAACTCAGCGATCGACCGGCGGAGAGTCTCCCCTTCCACTGCGCGGAGGCTAGGCCCCGGGCCGGACGGAACGGGCCGACAACGGTGGTAGGGTCTGCGCGTCGCGCAAGAAGGGGGTCGAGTTGGACGAACCGCCTCTCGGTCACGGCGAGCCCTACCGCCCGCTCGGGCGACGCGCGCAGATCCTCACCATCCTCCTGATCGTCGGGATCGGCACGACCATCGTCAGCCTCGTGTCGGGGGCGCTGGAAGGCGCGCTGCTCGAGGACGCGCGGCAGGGCCATTTCATTTCGCAGCAGTAGCTCGAGGACTACACGGTGGCGTACGACCCCGGCGGGGACCAGGAGCTCGACTTCCAGCGGCTGATCGAGGACTCGACTCTGCTGAGGTTCAGCACCGAGCACGCCAAGAACCGACTGCGGGGCGAATGCACCCGTGAGGGAAACACGATGAAGGCCCGCTTCTTCGTCAACGGCAAGCGACTCACCGAGCAAAGCACGAGTCCTCGGGCCTGCTTGCGGGGACAGAGCTCTTCGTCTACTCGGAGAAGGGGGGCACGGACATCCGCTTCGACAACGTCTTTGTGCGCTCGCTGTCCGGCTGAGCGGCCCACCCCGGCTCGTCCTCGACCCCCACCGCATCCGCGATTCGATTGATGTAGTTGAAGTAGGCGATGACCTGCAGGGCGTCGTGGATCGCCGTGTCGCTCCAGCCTTCCGCACGGACGACGTCGAGGTCGGCCGCGGTCACCCGGGACGACTCGTGCGTCACCTTCACCGCGAGGTCGCAGAGGACGCGCACGCGCGGCTCCAGGTCGGCGTCCCGGTAGTCGTGCATCGCGTGGTCGGCCAGATCGTCAGGGGCGCCCTCGGCACGGAGGTCGTCGGCGTGCGACCGGATTCAGTAGTAGCAGTCGTTCGCGCGTGAGACGACGACCGCGACGAGCTCCCGCTCAGCGCGTGAAAGCTCCGATGGCCCGAACATCACGGCGCGATAGAGATCCATCGAGGCGCTCAGCGTCTCGGGGTTCAGAGACATGGCCTTGACGATGTTGAACACCTTGCCCGCCCGCTCGACGGCCGCGTCGTACTGGGCCTTGAGGGCCCCGGTGGCCTCGCCTTCCTCGATCAGACGGAGATTAGGCATTTGCCCATTCTGCCGGTTTCCCAGCTTCAAGTTGCATTCCTGAATACGGAATGCAATAAGTGTCCTCCGCCCCGGGGTCGAGAAAAAGGAGAGGTGTGGTGGAACGGTCAGAGGACGTGGGCTACGAGGCCGAGCGGCAGGACTCGTCAGACGAGGAAGCCACGAACAGCCGCACAGATCATGTGGAGACGGGCAGCCGGGTCGCCACCGTGCTGAACGCCGCCGAAGAGGCAGCCGAGACGATTCGCGCCCAAGCGCGCCGCCAGGCCGACGAGATCCTCCGACAGGCCAACGCCGATGCGGCCGCCCGCGTCGAGGAGCTCACCCGCGAGGCCGAGCGAGTCCGCAGCGAGGCCGACGACTACGCACGCGATATCCGCGTCGCCGTGGATTCCTACGGCACGCAGGCACGCCGCGAGGCCGAGGAGGAGGCGCGCAACGTCCTCAACGACGCGGAGGAGCAGGCGCGCTCGACCCGCGAAGCTGCACAGGAGATGGCGAACCAGATCGAGGCGGGGGCGCGTCGGCGGCACGAATCGCTCGTGCGCGAAGCGAAGTCCCTCGAGGAACGCCGTCAGCGCGTGCTGGACGGACTTCGAGATCTGGCTGCCCAGCTCCAGGACGCGCTGGTCGAGCCGACGAGCCGAGATATGGACGATTCGCTGGCCGACGCGCTCGACGTCGAGCGACGCCGCTGAGCGAGTCGGGCGACGAGCTTCGCACACTGCTGCGCGGCTTCCCCACGGGGGTCGCGATCCTCACGGTCGACGCAGCCGGCGAACGCCTTGGCCTGACCGTCAGCGCGCTCGTCTCGCTCTCGCTCGAACCGCCGCTCGTCGGTGCCTCGATCAGCCGGCAGGCGGCCATGCACGAGCTGCTCCGTGAAGCCGGCGGCTTCGCCCTGAGCCTGCTCGCCGGCGACCAGGAGACAGTCGCCCAGCACTTCGCCCGCGGGGTTCCCCCGTTCGCGCACTGGCACGGGATCGCCACCCACGAGGGCGCGGAGGGCGCGCCGCTGATCGACGACGCGCTCGGCTGGCTCGAGTGCCGCCTGGACGCCGAACACGAGGCAGGGGACCACACGCTCTTCGTCGGTGAGGTTCTGGCCGCGGAGCGAGGCCGGGCCGCGCCGCCACTGCTGTACCTCGGGCAGCGCTACATCTCGGTGGATCCATGATCGAGGCCGTCGTCTTCGACCTGGACGGGATCCTCATCGACTCCGAGCACGTCTGGGACGAGGTGCGCAAGCAGCTCGCCGAAGAGCGCGGAGGAAGCTGGAACGAGACCGCGTCCCGGGACATGATGGGCATGAGCTCGATCGAGTGGTCGCGCTACATGCGCGACGTCGTCGGGCTCACGGAGGAGCCCGAGGAGATCTCCGCCGAGGTCGTTCGCAGGCTCGAGGACCGCTATCGCCGCGAACTACCGCTCATCGCGGGGGCGGAGCACGCGGTTCAGATACTGGCGGAGCGGTGGCCGCTCGCCCTCGCCTCGTCCTCCAACCGCGAGCTGATCGACCTCGTCCTCGAGAGCTCGGGCCTCGGCCGCTACTTCGAGGCAAGCGTCTCGTCGGAGGAGGTCGCCCGCGGGAAGCCGGCGCCGGACGTCTTCGTGGAGGCGACCCGCCGCCTCGGCGTCGAACCGACGCGCTGCGCCGCAGTCGAGGACTCGGAGAACGGCATCCTCGCCGCCGAGGCCGCGGGCATGCGGACGATCGCTATCCCGAACCCGCACTACCCGCCGCACGAGGATGCGCTCGCGGCGGCCGACGTGGTCCTCGCAACCATCGAGGACCTGACGCCGGCCGTCGTCGAGCCGAGCTAGATCCGCTTCCAGGTCCGGACGGCGGTAGCTACATCAAGAGCCATTGACGCGGCCGACGAGCACGCAGCCGTTGTGACCGCCCAGACCCATCGCGTTCGACAGGGCGACGCGCACCTCCGCCTCGCGCGCCTCGTTGGGGACATAGTCGAGGTCGCAGGACGGATCCGGGTGCTCATAGTTGATCGTCGGCGGGATGACGCCGTGGTGTACGGCAAGCGCGCACATGATCGCCTCGATCGCGCCCGCAGCGCCGAAGGTGTGGCCCATCACCGACTTCGTCGACGAGACCGCGAGCTCGTACGCGTGGTCGCCGAAGACCTCCTTGATCGCCTTCGT
>JAICVP010000258.1 GCA_025935275.1 Thermoleophilia bacterium | reverse complement strand
CGGACCTACGCGCGCTCGCGAATCTCGTCGTAGACGGCGCGCTCGCAGCTCGCCACCGTCGCGGGCGTCATCGCGGTCACGCGTCCCGAGAAGCTGTCGCCGGGCCGCAGCGGCCCGCTGTCAGCGCGGAGCATCCCCGCGAGGACGACGCCGAAGCGGTCGCCGCCGTCGAAGCCCTCGCCCGCTCCGAGCTCCCTGCGCTCCATGCGCTCGGCCAGGCGCATGAGCGTCTCTCCGGGCACGCCGGCGAGCTCCGCGATCCGGGCCAGCTCATTCGCGGTCGCCGACTGGTGTCTCATGTCCTACACGCGGAGGGACTAGCGCTCTTCGTCGGGATCGATGACGCGCTCGGGATCCTCATGAGCTGGATACCGCTGGGCGTCCTCTTCCTCCCGGCGCTCGGGCGTTGCGTCGCGCTCCTCTTCGGTCGGCTCGGGTGTCTCACCTGTGGACATATAGGGTCGATCGTATGGCACGCAGCCCATTCTTCGACGGCTGGAAGAGCTGTCCCCGCTGCACCGCCGACCTCGGCATCGTGGACGCGAGGGCGACGTGCCCCGAGTGCGGCCTCGTCGTGTACGCGAATCCCGGTCCCACGGTGAGCGCACTTGTCCTCGACGACTCGGGCCGCATCCTGCTCGCCCGCCGCGCGGCCGATCCGGGCCGCGGCCTCTGGGACCTTCTCGGCGGCTTCGCCGACGAGGGCGAGACGCCGCTCGAGACTCTCGCCCGCGAGCTGCACGAGGAGACCGGGGTGGAGATCGAGCCGCTGCAGTTCTACGGCGCGTGGCCGGACCGCTACGGGGAAGGGGGCGTCTGGACGCTGAACCTCTACTGGACCGCGCGCATCGTCTCCGGCGAGCCGGAGCCGGCGGACGACGTCGCCGAGGTGAGATGGTTCGCCCCAGACGAAATTCCGCCGTGGGAGGAGTTCGCGTTCGAGAACACGGTCTCCGTCCTCAAGGACTGGAAAGCGGGTCTGTAAGGGTCGAAAAATGGGCCGAACGGCCCATGTAGAACCAGCCGCCTGCTGCCGATAATCCAGCCACGTTGGTTGAGCACGGCATGCACCGGATCGACGACGACCTCTCGGAGGAGTGGCTCGACGCCTTCGTGGCCGAGGGCCTCGCCGACGTCGAGTCCTACCTCCGCAAGCACGCCGACTTCCAGTCGTTTCTGGAAGACCGGGACTAGCTCGAGCGCTTCTTAGGCTTCGACCAGGCCGAGGGACTTCTCGAGCATGGTCTTCGGCTGGGCGCCCATCGCGGCAGCCTTCGGCTCGCCGCCTTCGAAGAGGATCATGGTGGGGATGCTCATGACGCCGTAGCGCCGGGCGAGCTCCTGTTCCTCGTCGATGTTGACCTTCACCAGCCGCAGATCCGAGTGCTCCTCGACGATCTGGTCGAGCACCGGCGCCACCGCGTGGCACGGGCCGCACCAGTCCGCCCAGAAGTCGACGAGCACGGGGCCTTCGCTCCCTAGCACCTCGCTGTCGAACGTGTCAGTTGTGATCGTGTCTGCCATGACCCTTGAAACGTAGACTGACCCGCAAATGTTCCAGCCGCTTTCGTCCGTACCCGATCACCCCGGTCTCGAACGTGAGGTGCTCGACTGGTGGGATGAAACCCAGGTCTTTGAGCGGCTGCGGGAACAGAACCGCGAGGGCCCGCCCTGGAGCTTCGTGGACGGCCCGATCACCGCGAACAACCCGATGGGCGTCCACCACTGCTGGGGCCGCACGCTGAAGGACGTCTTCCAGCGCTACAAGGCCCTGCGGGGTTTCCACCAGCGTTACCAGAACGGCTTCGACTGTCAGGGCCTCTGGGTCGAGGTCAATGTCGAGCGCCAGCTCGGGCTCAACTCGAAGCGTGAGATCGAGGACTACGGCCTCGCGGCCTTCGCGGAGAAGTGCAAGCAGTCGGTCGCGGAGTACTCCGAGGTGATCACCGACCAGTCCAAGCGCCTCGGCATGTGGATGGACTGGGACAACGACTACTACACCTTCTCGGACACAAACATCGAATACATCTGGCGCTTTCTGAAGACGGTGCACGAGCGCGGCTGGCTCTACATGGGCCACCGCTCGAATGTCTGGTGCCCTCGCTGCGGGACGTCGATCTCACAGCACGAGCTGATCGGCTCCTACGAGGACCGGAGCGACCCGTCTCTCTACGTGCGCCTACCGCTCACGGACGAGGACGGAGAGGCGCTGGTCGTATGGACGACGACGCCGTGGACGCTTCCCGCCAACGTCGCCGCGGCCGTCGACCCCGACGCCGAGTACGTGAAGCTCTCGACCGCCGACGGCCTCTTGTGGGTCGCCGAGGCGCGCCTGCCCGAGCTTCCGTTCGGAGGCGAGGTCGTCGGCAAGGCCAAGGGGGCAGACCTGGTCGGCAAGCGGTACGAGGGCCCGTACGACCACCTTGCCGCCGCGGAAGGGGTCGAGCACCGCGTCATCCCCTGGGACGACGTGACCATGGAGGAGGGCACCGGGATCGTGCACATCGCGCCGGGCTGCGGCGCCGAGGACTTCGAGCTCTCGCGCGTCCACGACCTCGCGGTGCTCACCCCGGTGGACGAGGCCGGCCGCTTCTACGACTCCTACGGCTGGCTGCACGGGACCTCGACTGCCGAGGCCAAGGAGCAGATCATCGGCGACCTCGGAGAGCGCGGGCGCCTCCTCGAGGCCGGCGAGATCGTCCACCGCTACCCCGTGTGCTGGCGCTGCCACACGCCGCTCATCTTCCGCATCGTCGACGAGTGGTTCATCGGCTGCGACGAGATTCGCCGGCCGATGCTCGAAGCCAACGCCACCGTGCAGTGGACGCCGGACTTCTACTCGAAGCGCATGGACGACTGGCTCCGCAACATGGGGGACTGGAACATCTCGCGGAAGCGCTACTTCGGACTGCCGCTCCCGTTCTATCCGTGCGAGTGCGGGCACCTCAACGTCATCGGCTCGCGGGCCGAGCTCGAGGAGCGCGCGACGAGCGGACTCGACCAGCTCCAGGAGCTCCACCGGCCGTGGATCGACGAGGTCCCGGTTCGGTGTGAGGAGTGCGGGGAGGAGGTGCGGCGCATCCCCGAGGTCGGCG
>JAICVP010000162.1 GCA_025935275.1 Thermoleophilia bacterium | reverse complement strand
TTCGGCTAGCTAGAGCAGCTCGGAGAGCGGGAACGAGCGGTTGCGCCGCGGCGGGACCAGGAAGTTCTGCCGGTGGGTCGTCTGCAGGATCGAGTTGAAGCCCTGCCCTCGCGAGCGCGGGTGCAGGGGGATGCTCGTGCCGTCGGGGAGGATCCCGTCCATCGCCAGCCGCGTGCGGTGGAAGTCGTCGCTCGTCGGCGTGAAGACGACGAAGTGGAGGCCCGCCGCCGGCTCCTCGCTCTGGCCATCGACGTCCGGCCGCGCGCTCCAGAAGAACGGGTTGTCGAGCGTGTTGAAGTCGGCGCGCTGGGGGATCGCCGTCCCCTTCGGGTAGAGGATGCCGTCGTTTCCGGTCACGTCCGCCTGCAGGCGCGAAGCCGGCTGCATCCCCGAGCTGTGACCGACTGCCTCGTAGCGCGCGGCGTCCGCCTCGACGGCCTTCGGCCCGTCGGCGTCCTCTCCGTCCTGGGGCACGGTCTGCGTCCCGTCCTCCACGTCGAGCCCCGGCTTGAACGTGGTCGCCACGCGCTCGGGGTAGTCGAAGTTCAGGTACCACGCCTCCACGTCCTCGAAGAGATGGGAGAGATGCATTGCCGTCCCGCCGAGGAAGTAGCCGTCGGGAAACTGATTGGTGTAGCCGGGAAGGGTCTCGAAGTTCGCGATCCCCGGCGGGCCCAGCCCGGCCTTCTGCGTCGAGGTGAACCCGAGGAAGAGCTCAGCGGTGTCCGGGATGAGCTCGGCGCCGCCGATACCCGCGGCCAAAGCCATCTGCTTCGGCAGGCTCGTGCTCCCGTCGAAGCCTCCGCCCGCGAACCCTCTCCGGATGCTCGTGATCGAGAAGAGCCCCTTCGCCTCGTCGAAGAGTCTCGAGGACCCGTCCGCGATGAAGTCCACGCTGTCGCTCCGCAGGAAGATGGCGACGTCGTTGTCCTCGAGGATCAGGTCCTCGGGGTCGCTGGGGAAGCGGATCGCGTCGATGACCCCCCGAACCTGCTTGCCGGCCGTCTTCGAGGCGCGCAGGTCGACCGGGAGGTGCTCCTCCGCGGGCGCGGGCACGTAGCGCGTGAAGTAGGGAAGCCCCCAACCGAGGCTGATCGACAGGCCTTTCGGCGCGGGCTCGTAGCGGGCATCGAGCTCCTGCAGCGTCTCGCTGAGCGTCGCGCGGGCCTCCGCGAGAGCGGCTGCGGTCGGCTCCACATTCAGCCGCGCCGTGACGACCTCGTGGTGGAGCGGGGGGACGACGACCTCCACACCGTTGTCCACGATCACCTGCGGCCGGCCGAGGACGTGCTGCTCGGAGGGCAGGACGCGCGTCGCCTGCCGCTCGGGCGGGGTCGCGAAGCGGTCGACGAGCTCGTAGATCCCCGCTGCGCCGAGGGCCGCCGCGCCGCCCGCGACGAACTGCCTCCTGGTCAGGCGCACGTCAGGACTGCTGCGGCTCGATCTTCACGAGGCCGGCCATGATCCGATCGAGGTACTTCACCACCTGGCTGTACGACAGGCCGAGCTCGGGCACCACGTGCTGGCTGACCGAGTAGAGCGACCCGTCGTCCTTCCAGGCATAGAGAACGTGCCACGTGTCCGCGCCGCGGTTGACCGTGTAGACGTCGACGGTCTTGCCCGCGACCTCTCTCGTCCCCCGCGCGCCGCTGAAGCACGGCCTGCCGTTGCACGGGGGCAGCTCTGTCTCCCCGGGGTAACCGCGGAGGTTCACGTGCACCTCGCCCGCCCCGCGCTCGAACCAGATGAACCCGACGAGGTAGCTGCCTTCCTTCGTGACGGAGTGCACTCCCTCCCACTGGCCGCCGATCCGGCCGACGAGCGGATCCGGCAGCCAGCTCGGGCAGTACACAGGTGCCTTGATCTGATCCGCGAGCTTCTGCCAGCCCCGCGCGAGGGGCGGCGGGCACGTCGGCTCGGACGCGGTCGACGTCGTCGAGCGCGCGGGCTCGGCGGAGGCGGAGCCCCCGCATCCGGCGGCCGCAAGGGACGAGACGAGGAGCGCGAGAACAGCCGCGAACGCCCAGGGGAACGCGCGATTCACGAACCCATGATGCCAGACACCCAGGCACGCGTTGATCGGTACCCTCGGTCGCCGTGACGCCGAAAAGCGCAGCTCTTACCGCAGTCTCCGTCCTCCTGTTCGGGCTCGTGGCGGCCGCCTGCGGCAGCACTGACCACCAGGCCCACGCACGCTCGCTCTACAACGCCTACCGCACCGCAGAGGACTCGAGAACCGACGCCGAGGAGGAGCTTCGCCTTGCCTTCCGGGACATCTCCGAAGCCGCGCAGGCCCAGGACCGGGAAGGCGTGCAGAACGCGGCCCACCGCGGCCAGGACGCCGTCGACGAGGTCGACGCGCTCATCTCCGCGGAGCTCGAGGCGGCGGAGGGGCTCGCTGACATCGAAGGGCTCTCGACGCATGCGCAGCAGCTCTCCGAAGGGCTGCGGCTCAGCCGCTCGAGCCTGGAGCTCATCGCCAAGGAGCTGGAGATCGCGCTCGACGACCCGTTCCTCGAGACGAGGAAGAAGGAGGTCGACGATCTCGCCAAGGAATCGGCCAAGCTCGCGGCCAAGGGCGAGCTCGCCGTCAGACGCGCGGACCGCGCTCTTGCGATTGCGCTCGGCCTCGAGCCGAGGCCCGACCAGATGTTCATTCCGACGACGACCGGCTAGCGGCCGGTCAGCTCGGCGAGAGCCGAGCCGAAGTCGGCCGACCCCTGCAGGAACTCGGCTCCGACCAGGATCGCGTCGACGCCCGCGTTCTCGAGCGCGACCACCTGCTCGCGCGCGCTCACGCGAGCCTCGGATATTACGAGCTTGCCCGCCGGCACGTCTGCCAGAAGGTCGAGCGTGCGCTCGAGATCCTCCTCGTCGTCGTCGAGGCCCCGCTCGGAGATGAGGACGATGTCCGGATCCACGCGCTCGAGGGCCTCTTCCAGGGTCTCCTCGTCCCGCACCTCGACCGCACAGTCGAGATCGAGCTCGCGCGCCCGCGCGACGACGCTCTCGGCCTCTTCCGAGAAGGGGACGATCCACGCGTCGGCTCCGGACGCGGACGCCTCGTTCGGGTCGCCGCCCCGCACGAGGACGGCCAGGGACGTGCTCGCGCGAACGCGCTCCACGTCGGCCAGGTCCACTGCGACTGCCTCGGCCCCCGCCTCCTCGGCCAAGGCAGCGAGGTCCTCCACGGCGCCCTGCAGGACGGGGACGACAGAGATGCCGTCGCCCTCGGAGATGGCCTGGCGGAAACGGCTCACGAAGAGACGCGGTCAAGGCCCGCGGCGTACGTGACGATCTCGAGTGCGAAGGGGGAGCCGATCCTCCCCGCACCGGCGTTGATCATTGCGAGCGCGTCGTCGAGGGTCTCGACGCCGCCCGAGGCCTTCACCCCGACGGCCTCCGGCAGATAGTCGCGCAGTAGCTCGACGTCATGCACCGTGGCCGGCGCGCCGTTGGCACCCGTCTGCGCGAAGTCGACCTCGGCGAGCTCGACGATCTTGCAGGCGAGCTTTTTGCGCTTGTCGTCGAGGCGCCCGGTACCGATGATCGCCTTCAGCGTCACGGACCCACGCCCTCCGTTCGCGGTGCGCATGCGAATCGTCCGCGCGAAGGCCGTGAGCTCGTCCCGGACGAGCGCGAAGTCGAGCGCGAGCATGGCGCGAACGTCGAGTGCGAACTCGAGCTCGCCCGCCCCTTCGTCGAGGCAGCGCTCCGCTTCCGCGATCTTCGCCTTGGCCGCCGCCCCTCCCTCCGGGTAGCCGACCACGGCGCAGACCTTCACGTCCGAGCCGCGGAGCTGCTCGGCGGCGACGCCGACATGCTTGGGCAGCACGCAGAGGGAAGCGAGGTGGAGGTCGCGCGCCGTCTGGCACACGGCCTCGATCTCCTGCATGCCCTTGCGGGGCTCGAGGAGAGTGCAGTCGATGGTCTTGGCGAGCTCTTCGATTCGAAGGGCCATGGGCGACTTGCTGAGTCTAGGTGACTAAACGCCGATTGGGTGCCAAACGGTCTTGAGCTCGAGGAAGGCCGCGACGTGCCACGGCGACTGCCCGTCTCCGTTCGAGACCACGCGCTTGACGTTGTCCGCGGCGAGCCGCTCGAGCTCCTCGCGCTCGCCCGCTGCCCCGGAGAGGTCGACGGCGTTCACGTCCATGTGCGAGGCGAGCACAGCGCAGAGCTCCTCCTTCTTGCCGGTGAGGACGTTGACGACCCCGCCCGGCACGTCGGAGGTGGCGAGGACCTCGGCCAACGTCACCGCTGCGAGCGGGCGCTTCTGCGAGGCGACGATCACCGCCGCGTTGCCTCCGACGATCACCGGCGCGAGGCGAGCGACGAAGCCGGCCAGCGGGGGCTCCTCGGGGGCGACGACCCCGACGACGCCGGTGGGCTCCGGCACCGTGAAGTTGAAGTACGGCCCGGCGACCGGGTTCGACGAGCCGAGCACCTGAGCGATCTTGTCCGCCCAGCCGGCGTACCAGACCCACGAGTCGATCGCGGCGTCGACCTCGGCCTCGTCGCCTGTGAGCTCGACGAACTGCGCCCGGCGCCCCTCCATGACCTCGGCGACGCGATAGAGCACCTGCCCGCGGTTGTACGCCGTCATGGACGCCCACTTGGGGAAGGCCTCGCGCGCAGCGCGCACCGCGTCGCGCAGGTCCTTGCGGGAAGCGCGCGCGACGTTGGCTCCTTCGGCCTCGTACGAGCGGCCGGACTCGGAGCGCGGGAACGCGCCGCCGACGTAGAGCTTGTAGGTCTTCTTGACCGGAAGCCTCACGCTTTTTCCCCAGTCCGCGCGCCACGCGCGCACTTTGCGGCGTTAGCCTGAAGGTGGGTGGTGGTCCGGGGTGGCCCCAATGTAAGGCCGCTCCTCATTCGAACTTCAGATAAGGCTCGAGGCCGTGGCGGCCGCCTTCCCGGCCGAAGCCGGACTCCTTGTACCCGCCGAACGGCGACGCCGGATCGAAGCGGTTGTACGTGTTCGCCCAGATGACGCCGGCCCGCAGGCGCTGCGCCATCGACAGGATCCGCGAGCCCTTCTCCGTCCAGACGCCGGCCGACAGTCCGTAGGGCGTGTTG
>JAICVP010000003.1 GCA_025935275.1 Thermoleophilia bacterium | reverse complement strand
GGCAAGCCCGTTGTTGGCGCCGGATTCCGTCCCACGGGCCGAAGACGGAGCGACGTCGCTACCTAACTAGAAGCTAGGCAGCGAGTGCGAGATCGTTCTTCGCACTTGCGTTGTTCCCGGTTGTTTTACGAGGCCGACCGGGGACCTCGGCTTGCAGCTCATCCGGAGAACCGACCACGTCGAAACCAGGTCGCCCCCAGACCGTGAATTATAGCCGCCGCTCCTTCATCGCCCTCTCGATCTGCCGCTTCGAGTCCCGGTCGGCGATGTCGCGGCGCTTGTCGCGCTGCTCCTTGCCCCGCGCGAGTGCCACCTCCACCTTCACCTTGCCGCCCTTGAAGTAGATGCGCGTGGGGACGAGCGTGAGGCCGCGCTCACGCGTCTTCCCGAGCAGGGAGTCGATCTCCCGCCGATGGAGGAGGAGCTTGCGGTCGCGGTCGGGCTCGTGGTTTTGGATGTTGCCCTGGGCGTACTCGTCGATGTGGGCGCCGATGAGCCAGACCTCGCCCTCGCGCACGTCCGCGAACGCGCGCGCGAGGTCGGCACGGCCCGCGCGCAGCGACTTCACCTCCGTGCCCGTGAGCGCGATACCCGCCTCGTAGCGGTCGAGCAGGTGGTAGTCGTGCCGCGCACGCCTGTTCTCTGCGATGAGCTTGGTCCCGCCGGCCATGGCCTGGATTGGACCAAAAACTCGCCGAGCCGGGTGTCGCTTTCGTCCACCTCTCCGACGAACCTTCGGCTTCCGCCTAGAGCCTACCGGTGAGGCTTCGTCCTACTCGCGCCCCGTGCTCGGCGCAGTTGGGACGTTAAAGGCGACGGCCCCTTCGGTTCAAGGGGCCGTGGAAACTCTTTCTCGCAAAGAGCGAGCTTTTCTCACAGGAGCCAGAAAGCGGGCAATTACCTGACGAGCTCGAGACTGACGCGCCCGCCCGGCTTCTCGATCCTTTCGACACGCACGCGGACCTCGTCGCCGAGGCGGTAGGCGAAGCCGCTGCGGCGGCCGACGAGCGCGGTCGCGAGCGGATTCAGCTCGAAGTAGTCGCCGGGCAGCAGACGGCCCGGGACGTAGCCCTCGAAGACTTCGTCGAAGCGCACGAAGATGCCAGAGCCGATCGCCCCCACGACCTCCCCATCGAACTCGGTGTCCCAGCCATGCTCGAAGAGGCGCCGCTCGAGGAGCCAGGCGAGGCAGATCTCGTCGGCCTTGTATTCGACGGAAGCGAGCTCTCGTTCACGCACCGAAGTCCAGTCCGCGTCGGTCTCCAGGTCCTCCGGAAGCGGGTCGTCGGACACCCCCAGCTCACGCAGAAGAGCGCGGTGGACGACGAGATCCGGGTAACGGCGGATCGGCGACGTGAAGTGGCAGTAGGCCGTGCTTGCGAGGCCGGAATGGCCCAGGTTCCGGGGGTCGTAGCGGGCCTGCTTGAGAGCGCGGAGCACGAGTGACGGAAACGCCTTCCCTCCTCGGCCGGACTGCTCCGTGTACTCGACCACGCGCTCGCTGATCCGAGCGGCGAGCTTCGCCGCCTCGCCGGCTGTGAGGTTTTCCGGCACCGGCGGGGTCGGCACCTCGAGGTCCGTGAGCTTGGCGAGGAGCAGCTCGACCGACTGCGGGTCTGGCCGCTCGTGCACCCGGTAGAGCGCTTCGCGCTTGCGCCCGCCGAGGAGCCCGGCCACCGCTTCGTTGGCGAGGATCATCATCTCTTCGACGAGGGAATGCGCCAGCGGCTCGGCCTCGATCCAGGCGCGGGCGACCCCGCCCTCGCCGTCGAACTCGAAGGCCGTCTCGCCTGCCTCGATCCTGAGCGCGCCGCGCGCGTAGCGCTTGCGCCGGAGCTCGCTCGCGACGCGCTCGGCCAGGCGCAGCGCCTCCGTGGTTTCCTCGGATGCGTGCTCGGTGCCGGCCAGGACTGACTGCGCGCGCGAGTACGTGAGTCGTTCGCTGCTCCTGATGACGCTGCGGTAGAAGAGCGGCTCGCCGGCGTTCAGGTCGGCATCGAAAAGCACTTCGACGGTCACGCAGCGGCGGTCCTGGTGCGGACGCAGGCTGCAGAGGTCGGCCGAAAGCTGCTCGGGAAGCATCGGCTCGACCCGGCCCGGCACGTAGGACGAGAAGGCGCGGTCGGCTGCGTCCCGGTCGAGCGGCGAGCCGGCTGGCACGAACGCGCTCACGTCGGCGATGTGCACCCACGCGCGGATCGCATCGCCCTCGGGGCGAAAGCTCAACGCGTCGTCGAAGTCCTTCGCCTCGTCCGGGTCGATCGTGAAGGCGAAGAGGTCGCGAAGGTCCGCTCGGTCCGGCTCGAGCTCCTCGGGAGGCGGCGGAACGGGCGCATGCGGGCGGCGGACGCCTTCGTGCCAGAGAAGCCCTTCGAGCACCGCCCCGACGTCGTCCGGCCGGCCGAGCGCGGCTTCCACCTTCGCCCGGCCGCGCCCGAGGCGGAGTACGACGAGGTCTCCGGGCGACGCGTCGCCGCTCCCCTTGCGGTCGACCGTGACAGGAACGCCGCCTTCGAAGAACGGCTCGCCCACAAGGAGCTTGCCCCGCTTGGCGAGCTCGGCGACGAGGGTTTCCACGGAGCTAGGCGGCGAGCTGCTCGGCGAGCACGCGCTCGGCCGCGCGGATCATCTCGTCCCGCTCGGTGAGCGGATCGTTGTCGACCTTCACCGAGGGGCGGATGCCGTGCCCGGCGAGATCAGCTCCCGAGGGGGTCAGATAGGTGGCCGTCGTCAGCTTCAGAGCCCGCCCCGCGGAGAGCGGCCGGATCGACTGCACGGAGGCCTTCCCGTAGGTGCGCTGGCCGACGATGACCGCGCGCCCGTTGTCCGACAGCGCGGCGGCCACGATCTCGGCCGCGCTCGCGCTGCCCCCGTTCACGAGCACGGTCACGGGCAGGCGCGGGAACTCCGCGCCGCCGTTCACCTCGTACACCGTCTCCTCCTGGTGCAGCCCGGAGACCGAGCAGACGACGCCCTTGTCGAGAAAGACCGATGTCGTGCGCACCGCTTCGGTGAGCAGGCCGCCCGGGTTGTCGCGGAGGTCGAGGATGATGCCCTTCGCCCCACGCGCGATGAGCGTCTCGGTTGCGTCATTCACGCGCTGCGCGCTCGAGTCGGGGAACGACTGCAGCCTGACGTAGCCGATCTTCGCGCCCGCGAACCTGACGAGCTTCGAGGACAGTGACGGCACCGCGACGTCGGAACGGACGACGGTGAAGTTGAGCCGGCGGCCGTTCTCGCGCCTGACCCGCAGGTGGACGACGGTGCCCTTCTCTCCCTTGATCAGGTTCACCGACTGGTCGAAGGTCAGCCGCCCGGCCGGCCGCCCCTCGATGCGGACGATGATGTCGCCCGGCCTGACGCCCGCCTGACGCGCCGGCCCGCGCAGCGCCGAGGTGACGACGAGGCCCGCGCGCGAAGGCTCCACCGTGAGCCCGACGCCGGAATAGCTTCGTGCCGTGCGGTTCTTCAGCGACGTGTACTCGGCAGCCGAGAGGTACTCCGTGTTCGGGTCGCCGAGCGCTTCGAGGAGCTCGGGGATCGTCTCACGGGAGAGCACCTTCGGCCCCAGCTCGCGGTAGTAGTTCTCGGCCAGCTCCTCCCGGACCTCGTCGACGGGATCCGCGGGTGTGGGACGCGCGACCGGGTGGGTCGAGTTCCCGGCGAGGCCCCCAGAGCGCGTCAGCAAGAGCCCGAGCCCGAAGGCAGCCCCGAGCAGGAGGAGGATTAGGGCAAATCCACCCGCACGTCTCATTGGCCGCGACGTGATTATACGCGGGGGCCAGTCAGACCCGGAGGAAGCGCCGCAGGGTGATTCCCGAGCCGGCGGCACCCACGGCGAGCGCCACGCCGATGAGGATGAGGGCGGTCAGCGGGAAGCTCAGAGCGTGCACGTCCTCCTCGCTGAACGTCGAGCTGTGGCCCTCGATCACGGGGAGCGCGACCTCCTTCGCCAGGACGAGCAGGATGATCGCGGCCAGCGCGCCGATGAGCCCGCAGATCAGTCCCTCGAGCATGAACGGACCGCGCACGAACCAGTTCGACGCTCCGACGAGCTTCATCACCTCGACCTCGCGCCGCCTCGAAAAGATGGACAGGCGGATCGTGTTCGCGATGAGGATGGTCGACGCGATCATCAGGATCACCGACCCGAGCAGGAAGATGTACTTGATCACGTTCGTGACCGACAGGATCCGCTCGGTCTTCTTCTGCGCGTAGTCGACCTTTTCCACCCCTGGCGGAAGCGGGCTCAGCCGGTTGGCGAGCGACGTGACCTGGTCCGCGTCCTTCGGCGTCACCTCGAACGCGTCCGGCAGGGGGTTCCCGACGAGGCCTTCGACGAGCGTCGGGTACTTCGCCTTCATCCGGTCGAGTGCCTCTTCCTTCGAGACGAACACGACCGTCTTGGTCTCGGGGAACGTCTGGATCTTCGCCCTGACGGCGTTGACCTGCTGCTCCGTGGCCTCGGGCGACTGCTCGAAAAAGACCTTGACGATGACGTCCTTGCGCACGTGGTCGGTCCACGAGTTCACCCAGGAGAAGAGCGCGATGAAGAGGCCGAGCAGGAACATCCCGATGAGCACGGTCATCGTCGCGGCCACCGTCGTCGAGATGTTCGCGCCGATGGAGCGAAACGCCTCGCTGAAGAAGAGCTTGGCCCTCGGCATCAGTCGGTGTCCGTCGTGTACTGGCCGCGGCGCTCGTCACGGATCACGTTCCCGTTTTCGAGCGCGATCACGCGCTTGCGCATCTTGTCGACCATCTCGCGGTCGTGGGTCGCCATGACGACCGTCGTCCCCGTGCGGTTGATGCGGTAGAGGAGCTGCATGATGCCGACCGAGGTGTCCGGGTCGAGGTTCCCCGTTGGCTCGTCGCAGATGAGGAGCGGCGGATGGTTCACGAACGCCCGCGCGATCGAGACGCGCTGCTGCTCGCCGCCCGAGAGCTCGTCGGGAAGCTGATTCGACTTCCCGGAGAGGCCGACGAGCGCGAGCACCTCCGGCACCTTCTGGCGGATCGCCCGCGACGACTCACCCTGCACCTTGAGCGCGTAGGCGATGTTCTCGGCCGCGCTGCGGTTGTGGAGGAGCTTGAAGTCCTGGAAGACGCAGCCGATGTTCCGGCGCAGCATCGGCACCTTCGAGTTCTTGAGGCGCCCCAGCTCACGTCCGCCCACGATGATTCGTCCCGACGTCGGCTCGAGCTCCTTCAGGAGGAGCCGCATGATCGTCGACTTCCCGGAGCCCGAGGGGCCGACGAGGAAGACGAACTCGCCCTTCTCGATCACGAACGAGGCGCCGCTCAGCGCGACGATGCGCGGGTCGTAGACCTTGCGCACGTCCTCGAACACGATCATCGGCGCGCCGCTCGGGGCGGGTGCCGGAGCGTCGCCGTTCGCGGGCGCCGTCACAGGTGTATCTGCGGCTTCGGAGGTGCGCTCTGAGAGGTGGGTTTCCTGCACCGGGGGTGAAGTTGGGCGCCCTGGCCGAGGCGCGCCGGTTGGACTTACCAGCGGGGCAGTTTAGCGCAAAGGTCGGCCACCCTCGACCGTTACCCCCCGCTCTGCGCCGCGGTTTGCAGGAGGTATGCCTGGATGAACGGGTCGACGTTCCCGTCGAGAACGCCCTGCGTGTTCCCCTCCTCGACGTCGGTCCGATGATCCTTCACGAGCTGGTACGGGTGGAGCACGTAGCTGCGGATCTGGCTCCCGAAGCCCGTGGTCATGACCTCGCCCCGCTCCCGCGCGAGCTCCTCCTCGCGCTGCTCCTGCTCGAGCTCCGCGAGACGGCTGCGGAGGATCTTCAGCGCCGTGTTCTTGTTGGAGAGCTGAGAGCGCTCGTTCTGGACGCTGACCACGATGTTGGTGGGGATGTGCGTGATGCGTACGGCGGAGTCGGTCTTGTTGACGTGCTGCCCGCCGGCGCCGCTCGCCCGGTACGTGTCGATGCGCAACTCCGACTCGTCGATCTCGATCGCGGCGTCGTCAGACAAAAGCGGGCTGACGATCACCTGGGCAAAGGACGTGTGGCGACGATGCGCCTGGTCGAAGGGCGAGAGGCGGACGAGGCGGTGGACTCCCCGCTCGGCCTTCAGAACTCCGTACGCGTTCTCGCCCGAGACGGTGAACGTGGCCGACTTGAGCCCCGCCTCCTCTCCGGGGGAGGCTTCGAGGAGCTCGGTCTTGAACCCCCGGCCCTCGGCCCAGCGGAGGTACATGCGCAGAAGCATCTCCGCCCAGTCCTGCGCGTCGGTTCCCCCCTCGCCCGCATGGATGGAGACGACCGCGTCGCCCGGGTCGTACTCGCCGGAGAAGAGCGCCTCCTCCTGCAACCGGTCGAGCTCCCGCTTCAGGCCGGCGACGCTGTCGGCGACCTCGTCCAGCTCGCCGTCGTCGGAGGCGAGCCCGATGAGCTCGGTCAGATCGGCGGAGTCCTGCGTCAGGGTGTCGTAGCGATCGCGCCGGCGCGTGAGGCGCGCGTGCTCGGACGAGATCTTCGCCGCCTTCTGCTGGTCGTCCCAGAAGCCGGGCGCGCCCATCGCCTCCTCGAGCTCGCCCAAGCGGACGCTCAGGGCGTCGGGGTCAAAGGTAATCACGGACCCAGTTCAACTGGGCCCTGATCTCCTCCAGATCTCGCTCGACGGCGGCGCGCTCGGCCATCAGCGCCGGATGGTAGCGGTCGTGCTCAGCGGAAGTACACGATGTCGGAGCTGCCATCGTCGAAGCGCAGAACGCACCTCCACCCAAAATGCCCCCAAGACCACTCGTTCGGCCACTCCGTGCCCGTGACGGCTCCGAGCCTCGTGGGCTCGACGCCGCTGCCGCAGGCAGAAAGCGGGTCGTCCGCTGCGCTCGAGGCGCGCCCGAGCTCGACGAGGCCGGCGGCGAGCAGAAGCACGAGGCAACAGCCAAGGCTGAGAAGCACGGTCCGCTTCATCCTCTGAGTCTAGGTGTGCGGCAGCCGAAGGTTTCGGCCGATCAAGCGCCGTGACACTTCTTGAACTTCTTGCCCGAGCCGCACCAGCAGGGGTCGTTGCGACCGACCTTCTGGTCTGCGGAGACGGTTCGCTGGCCCGTGGCGACGGACGTCGCACCCGCGCCGACCGCACCCGCGGTGAAGGCCGCGCCTCCGCCGTTGCCGGACCCGTTGCCGCCCGCGGCCGCGATCGCCTCGGCGCCTGCGACCGCCTCGTGCTCGTACGAGAGCCGTTCCGAGTCGGGCGAGGCAGCGGGCTGGAGCTGCTCGGCCTGCTCCGGCTGCACCTCGACGTGGAAGAGATGGCGCACGACCTCGTCGCGGATGATCGCGCCGAGCTCCTCGAACATCGCGTGGCCCTCGGAGCGGTACTCGACGAGCGGATCCTTCTGCGCCATCGCGCGGAGGTGGATCCCGTCGCGCAGGTACTCCATCGAGTCGAGGTGCTCGCGCCAGCGCAGGTCGACGACCTGGAGGATGAGGAAGCGCTCGACCTCGCGCATGAGCTCGGCGCCCAGCTCTTCCTCCTTGTCCTCGTAGACGCTGCGGGCGTCGTCCTGGAACTCGGCGACCAGGTCGGCCTGGGAGGTTCCCTGATCGATGTTGAACTCGTTGGGGTCGAGGTCGGCGTCGTAGAGCGCCTGCATCTCGGCGAAGAGCGAGTCCAGATCCCACTCCTCCTGGTACTCGGACTCGGTGTGGTTCATGACCGTGCTCTCGATGACCTCGTCGATCCATTCCTGGATCTCGTCCGAGAGATCGTCGCCCTCGAGGACGCGCCGTCGCTGGTCGTAGATGACCATGCGCTGCACGTTCATGACGTCGTCGTACTTGAGGACGTTCTTCCGCGAGACGAAGTTCTGCTCCTCGACCTTCTTCTGCGCGTTCTCGATCTGGTTCGAGAGGATCTTGCGCTCCATCGGCTCGTCGTCGGGGAGGTTGAAGCGATCCATGATCTTGTAGATCCGGTCGCCGGCGAAGAGGCGCACGAGGTCGTCCTGCGCGGACAGGTAGAAGCGGGACTCGCCGGGATCGCCCTGGCGGCCTGAACGGCCGCGGAGCTGGTTGTCGATCCGGCGCGCCTCGTGGCGCTCGGTGCCGAGCACGTACAGGCCGCCGAGCTCGCGCACGCCGTCGCCGAGCTTGATGTCGACGCCGCGGCCGGCCATGTTCGTCGCGATCGTGACCGCGCCGCGCTCGCCCGCGTCCATGATGATCTCGGCCTCCCGTTCGTGCTGCTTCGCGTTCAGGACGTTGTGCGGGATGCCCTGGCGCTCGAGCAGCCTCGACAGGTGCTCGGAGACCTCGACGGAGATGGTGCCGACGAGGACCGGCTGCCCGGCCTCGTGGCGCTCCTTGATGTCGTCGATCGCGGCGCCGTACTTCGCTTCCCTCGTCTTGTAGATGAGGTCGTCGCGATCGTCGCGCGCGACCTCCACGTTCGTCGGGATCTCGACGACGGAGAGGTCATAGATCTCCTGGAACTCCTTCTCCTCCGTCTTCGCGGTACCGGTCATGCCGGCGAGCTTGTCGTAGAGGCGGAAGTAGTTCTGGAGGGTGATCGTCGCGAGGGTGACGTGCTCCTCCTTGATCGCCACGCCCTCCTTCGCCTCGACCGCCTGGTGCAGGCCTTCCGACCAGCGGCGGCCTTCCATGATCCGGCCGGTGAACTCGTCGACGATCTTCACCTCGCCGTCCTGCACGACGTAGTCGACGTCGCGCTGGTACAGCGACTCGGCCTTCATCGCCTGGATGAGGTGGTTGACGAGCTGCGCGTTCTGAGCGTGGTACAGGTTCTCGATCCCGAGCGCGCGCTCGACCTTCTCGATCGCCTGCTCGCGCGGCGCAACCGTCTTGAACTTCTCGTCGAACTCGAAATCGGCGCCGTCGTCCTCCACGGGCATGCCCTTCGGGACGAACTTCGTGGGCACCCCCTCGAGCTGCTTGGCGATGCGCGCGAAGTCGTAGTAGGTCTTCGCGGCGGTCTCGGGCTCGCCCGAGATGATGAGCGGCGTGCGCGCCTCGTCGATCAGGATCGAGTCGACTTCGTCCACGATCGCGTAGGAGTGGCCCCGCTGCACGGTGGCCTCGAGCGAGGTCGCCATGTTGTCGCGCAGATAGTCGAAGCCGAACTCCGAGTTCGTGCCGTAGGTGATGTCGGCGTCGTAGGCGGCCTTGCGCTCGTCGAAGGGCATCATGTTGCGGATGTAGGCGGCCCGCATGCCTAG
The DNA here is from genome assembly GCA_025935275.1 of Thermoleophilia bacterium. Classification (GTDB taxonomy): domain Bacteria; phylum Actinomycetota; class Thermoleophilia; order Gaiellales; family Gaiellaceae; genus DATEOR01. The sequence continues at coordinate 13,442 of JAICVP010000003.1, read as the reverse complement.
CGCCTCGTAGACCGGGCTCATCCACTCCGTGTCGCGCTTGGCGAGGTAGTCGTTGACCGTCACGAGGTGCACGTTTCCACCCGTGAGCGCGTTCAGATAGAGCGGCATGGTCGCGACGAGGGTCTTGCCTTCACCGGTCTTCATCTCCGAGATGTCGCCCTCGTGGAGCACCATCGCGCCCATCAGCTGGACGTCGAAGGGACGCAGGCCCAGGGCCCGCTTCGCCGCCTCTCGCACGGCCGCGAACGCCTCGAAGACGAGCTCGTCGAGCTCCTCCCCGTTCTCGAGCCGCTCCTTGAACTCGGCGGTCTTCCCCACGAGCTCCGCGTCCGAGAGGGACTCGAAGTCGGGCTCGAGCGAGGTGATGTAGTCCGCCTGCTTGGCGAGCTGCTTGAGGCGCCGGCCTTCGCCGACGCGCAGGAATTTTTCGAGTGCTCCGTAGTTCTGGGCCATCAGCTATCCAGGGTACCGGACGCTAGAGCGGGTCTATCCCGATCTCCCAGAGGCCCCGCTCGAGGCGCGTCGCCCGAGCGAAGTACGCGTCGAAGCGGCCGCCGACGGCGGCTTCCAGCGCCGGAACGGACTCTGCGGTCGGTCTCCCGTCGATCTCGAGCGCGCGCTCCCCCTCCTGGGTCACGGTCAGCAACAACTCTTCGCCCTCGATATCGGCAGGAAGCTCCGCGACCTCGATCCGAACCGCGCCGACCGCCCAGGTCGAACCCTCTTGCCGGATCCCGACGGCCCGGTATGGCGGCTCGACCCCGTCACCAACGGCCCGGGCCAGGCAGGCCAGCGGCCCGGAATCGGCGCCGACAAGGATCGGCTCGCGGCCGGCTACGACGACGAAGACGCACGTGTCCCCGGAGGTCCCGCACTCGGCGGTGACGACCGCATCCCACTCACGCGTGCGCGGGATCCCGGAGATCCCGGCCTCGACCCAGCGAAAGGCGCGCGGATCGGAGTCAGGAGGCCAACTCAAGATGAAGCCTGAGCCCTCTGCGCGCGCCGAACGGCGCGATGCTGCGTCCTCAGTCGCACGCGTATCTCGATTCGATACGCGCGCTCCTTGCCTTCTTGCCTCCCACCGCCCAGCACGCGCAGCGGACGAGGCCCCATCCCGAATTGACCTCCGCGCCGCTCAGGAGGTCTGGGGCTCGATCAGCCCGTAGTTGCCGTCGCGGCGCCGGTAGACGACGTTGACCTCGAGCGTTTCCGCGTTTTGGAAAACGAAGAAGTCGTGGCCGACGAGCTCGAGCTGGAGCACGGCCTCCTCGGGGCTCATCGGTTTCACCGGAAACTGCTTCGTCTTCACGATGAGCGGCGAGTCCTCGTCCGGAATCACCGGAGTGCCCTCGACGTGCGGGTGGGCGTTCCTCCCAGGCCCGCGGCGGCGCTTGTCGCGGTACCGGCGCGCCTGGCGCTCGAGCTTGTCGACGAGCTGGTCGATCGAGGCCTTCATGTCCGTGGAGCTCTCGCGCGCGCGCAGAATCGGGCCCTTCGTCCAGACCGTCGCCTCCGCGACCTGGTTCTCCGAGATCGACGGGTTCTTCTCCACCTGGAGCTCGAGCTCGAGCCGCGCCGCGTCGTTCAGATGCTTGTCGAGCTTGCCGAGCTTCTGTGCCGCGTAGTCCTTCAGGGAATCCGAGACGTCGACGTTCTTGCCCTTCACCTGAAGTCGCACCAGAGCCTCCTCTTCGGTTGACCTGAATCTACCGCATCGCCGCCGGCCGGAATCAGCGGCGCACGGTTCGGGCGAAGGTGACGACGTGGACGGAGCGGGCGCCAGCGCGCCTGAGCTCCGTGGCCGCAGCGGACGCGGTTGCTCCGGTGGTGTAGACGTCGTCGACGAGCGCGACGTGCTTCGGCGGCGGCGCGACGACCGCCAAGGAGCCGCGAACGTTGCGGCGACGCTCCTCGCGTGAGAGTCCGCGCTGGGGCCGGCCGGGCTCGCGCCGCTCGAGCAGCGCTGCGACCGGAAGCTGCCAGCGGGCTGCAAGCTCGCGGGCGAGCGCCTCGGCGGCGTTCTGGCCTCGCTTCAGGCTTCGGTCCGGATCGCCCGGGACGAAGGAGAGCTCTTCGACCGCCGGACGGGGCACGACCTCCGCAACGAGGCCGGCGAACTCCCGGGCGAGCGGCCGCACCCCGCGTTCCTTCCAACCCGCGACCAGGGGCCGCGCCGGCCCTTCGTAGGCGACCGCGGCGCGGGCCGACGCGAAGGAGAGGCGGCGTCCCGCGCACTCGCGGCAGCGGGCGACGGGCCAGGCGGTCGGAGCGCCGCACCGCGCGCAGAGCGCCCCGTCGAGCCGGCGCAGCCCGGCGCGGCACGCGGCGCAGACAAGCTCCTCGCCGAGCCCGCAGGCGACGCAGCGACGCGGGAAGACAAGATCGAGCGGACGGAGCGCACGCCAGTCCGCGACGACGTCCGACAGGGTGCCGGCAAGGTTGGAAACGAGGTCGGGAACGACGCCCACACCCTCCCCTGGGGTGGGATAGCACCCTTGGGCGCGCGTGTGGCGCGCGCACTGTGACGAGTTCGCACTAGCCGCCGGCGGGGTAGCGCAGGAGCGCGTCTGCGAGCTTCGACGCGTCGCCGAAGATCCCGGCGATTGCGAGGCCCTCGTCGGGAACCGCCGTTCCCGGGAAGAGCGCCGCGCTGCGGATGGCCGCGCCCTTGCCGACGACGCACTCCGCGCCGATCGCCGCCGGCCCGCGCACCTGCGCTCCCTCCTGGATGACGACGTTGGGACCGAGCACGATCGGCCCGTCGAGCTGCGCCGAGTCGTCGATCTCGCAGCCCCCCTCGGCCCAACAGCCGGGTGCGACCTCCTGCCCGGGGATGTCAATGCGCACGTGCCCGAGGACCGCGTCGAGAATGGTGTTGCGGAGCTCGTCGAGATCGCCGACGTCGTTCCAGTAGGCCATCGTCGTGTAGGCGTAGATCTCCTCGTTGGCCGTCACGAGACTCGGCCAGATGTCGTTGCCGAAGTCCACGAACGTGTCCGCCGGGATGCGCTCGAGCAGCTCGGGCTCAATCACGTAGACGCCGCAGTTCGCGAGGTCGGAGCGCGCCTCGTCGCGCGTCGGCTTCTCCTGGAAGCCCCGTACCCGCGTGTCGCGGTCGAGGATGACCACGCCGTAGGAGCTGGGGTCGGTGACCGGCTTGACGGTGAGCGTCGCGAGAGCGCCGGTGCGGCGGTGGTGGCCGAGGAGCGCGGTCACGTCGACGTCGTGGAGCCCGTCGCCCGAGGTGACCAGGATGGTCTCGTCCCCCCAGAAGTCCTGCAGCTTCTTCGTCCCACCCGCGGTTCCGAGCAGCTCGGGCTCGTGCGACCAGAGGATGGACATGTCGAGCGAGGAGCCGTCGCCGAAGTACTTCTCGATCATCTCGGGAAAGGCGTGCACGTTGATGCCGACCTCGCGCACGTCGTGACGGTGAAGCAGGTTCAGCAGGTGGTGGAGGACGGGCCGGTTGGCCACCGGCATCATCGGCTTCGGGAGAAAGTCAGTGAGTGGGCGGAGCCTCGTGCCGAGGCCCGCCGCCATGACCATCGCCTTCACGGCAGCGACTCCTCGTAGGGCGCGCGGTGCACGCCCTGCTCGGTCACGATCGCCGCGATCAGAGTCGCGGGCGTGACGTCGAACGCCGGGTTGCGTGCGTCGAAGCGCTCGCTCACCTCGGCCGGGTCGCGCTCCTCGATCGGGATGTCGGCGCCGGTGGCCGCGTCCGGGTCGAGCGTGGAGGTCGGTGCGACGACGTAGAACGGAATGTCGTGGTGGGAGGCGAGCACGGCGAGAGCGTACGTGCCGATCTTGTTCGCCGTGTCGCCGTTCCGCGCGATGCGGTCTGCGCCCGTGAGCACATGCGTGATCTCCCCGCGCGCCATGAGCGAGCCCGCCGCGGAATCGGCGATCACGCTGGCCGGGATCCCCGCGCGCTCGAGCTCCCAGGCAGTCAGCCTTCCTCCCTGCAGGAGCGGCCTCGTCTCGTCGACAAAGACGTGCTCCACCAGCCCGCGCTCGAAGCCTGCCTTGACGGCGCCGAGCGCCGAGCCGTAGCCGCCCGTCGCGAGCCCGCCCGCGTTGCAGTGCGTCAGCGGCGTCGAGCCCTCTCGGAGGAGCTCGGCCGCGTGCTCCCCCATGCGCCTGCAGCGCTCGACCTCGGCCCGGTGGATGTCTCGGGCCCGCTCGGCGAGGTCGCCGTCTGCCTGCCGCATCTGGGCGACCGCCCAGGGGAGGTTGACGGCCGTCGGCCGCGCAGACACGAGCACCTCGGCGGCCTCGTCCAGGTCTGCCCCGTTCGCCGCGGCGAGCGCGTAGCCGTACGCCGCGGCGACGCCGATCGCGGGCGCGCCGCGGACGACCATCGTGCGGATCGCCTCCGCCACCTCCTCCGCCGAGCGGCACTCGACCTCGACCTCCTCGTCGGGCAGGCGGCGCTGGTCGAGGAGAACGACGCGCTCTCCCTCCAACCGAACGATCTCCTCCGGGCGAAGGTCGACCGCCCCGCCCGCGAACCGCGGTCTCATGAGCGGAAAGCTAGGTGCCCTCGTCCCAGGAAGCCAGGTACCTCGCCTGCTCCTCGGTGAGCGTGTCGATCTCGACCCCTTCCGCCTCGAGCTTCAGGCGGGCGATCTCGCGATCGATGTCCTCGGGCACGACGTAGACCTTGGGCTCGAGCTCGTCCGCGTGCTTGACGACGAACTCGGCCGAGAGGGCCTGGTTGGCAAAGCTCATGTCCATCACCGCGGCAGGATGACCCTCGGCTGCGCCGAGGTTCACGAGGCGCCCGTCGGCGATCAGGTAGACACGCCGCCCGTCCTCGAACATGAACTCCTCGACGAACGGGCGGGCGACGCGGGTCTCCGTAGCCATGTCCTGCAGCGCGGGGATCTCGATCTCGACGTTGAAATGGCCGGTGTTCGCCAGGATGGCGCCGTCCTTCATGCGCTCGAAATGGCGTCTCGCGAGGACGTGCTTGTCCCCGGTGGCGGTGCAGAAGATGTCGCCGACCTCGGCAGCCTTCTCGGTGGAGAGGACCTGGAAGCCCTCCATCAAGGCCTCGAGTGCGCGCAGCGGGTCTACCTCGGTGACGATCACGTGGGCGCCCATCCCACGGGCGCGCAGCGCGACACCGCGCCCGACCCACCCGTAGCCGCAGACGACGAAGCGGCGGCCGGCCAGGAGGATGTTGGTGGCGCGCACGATCCCGTCGATCGTGGACTGGCCGGTTCCGTAGCGGTTGTCGAAGAGGTGCTTCGTCTTCGCCTCGTTGACCGCCACGATGGGGAAGCCGAGCTTGCCGTCGGCCTCCAGCGCCCGCAGGCGGATGACTCCGGTTGTGGTCTCCTCGGTGCCGCCGATGATCTCGCCGAGCTGCTCGGGCCGCTTCGAATGGAGGACGCCGATGACGTCGGCGCCATCGTCCATCGTCATGTGCGGGTGGTGGTCGACCGCGGCAGTGATGTGCGAGTAGTACGTGTCGTCGTCCTCGCCCTTGATCGCGAACACCGGGACGCCGTACTCCGCGACCAGCGCGGCGGCAACGTCGTCCTGCGTCGAGAGCGGATTCGAGGCGCACAGAAGAACGTCGGCGCCGCCCGCCTTGAGCGTGCGGGCGAGGTTCGCGGTCTCGGTCGTGACGTGCAGGCAGGCCGAGATCCGGTAGCCCTCGAGAGGCTTCTCGCGCTCGAAGCGCTCCCGGATCGAGGCGAGCACCGGCATCTGCCGGTCGGCCCATTCGATCCTCGTCATACCCGCGGGAGCGAGCGCGAGGTCGCGCACGTCGTGCTTCGGAGCGGTCGCCGCCATGGCGCGAACTACTCTAGTGAAGCGCTAGTCGTCTGCGCGGCCGTAGCGGTCTTCGAGCCGGACGACGTCCTCGGTCTCCGGTGTCGAGACCTCGAAGAGCACCGTGTCCTCGACCGCGCGGACGCGGTGGACCGTTCCCGCGGCGAGATGAAACGCGCGCCCGGGCCCGACAATCTCGATGTCCAGCGTGCCGCCCGGGTCGCCGATCTCGAACTCCGCGCGGCCGGACTGCACGTAGATCGTCTCGTCCTTCTCGCGGTGGAACTGCAGCGAGAGCTGCTCGCCGGCCCTGACGAAGATGACTTTGCCGGAATAGCGGTCGGTCGCGGCGAAGACGAGCTCGTAGCCCCAGGGCTTGTCGACCTTCTGCACCTCGACGGCGAAGCGGTCGAGGTCGAGGAGATTGGGTGACATCTCGCTCATGTCCACGGACCTAACCCAGCCTTCGGACGAGAGTCAAGGCCGCCTCCGAGGACATGACCTCCTGCGCCCGCCTCAGGTCCTTGGGCGTGTTGATCGTGAGCCAGAGGCCCGTGTTGCGGAAGGCGTGCACGCGTCCTTCGCGGGCGAGCTCCGGGAAGGTGGTCTCCTCGTGGTCGCCGCGCTCGGGCAGGCGCTCGAGTGCTTCCTCACCGAGGATGTAGACCCCGCAGCTGACCCAGTTCGGCAGCTCGGGCGCCTCGCGGAAGCCCGTGACGACGTCGTCCACGCCGAGGTCCACGACGCCGAACGGCGACTTCAGGCGCGCGACGGCAATCGTCGCAGCCGCCCCCGTGTCGCGGTGGCGGCCGAGCATCGCGCCCAGATCGAGGTCGACGAGCTCGTCGCCGTTCAGGGCAAAGAGGTCTCCCGCTTCCTTCCTCTGGGCCGCGGCGAAGCGAAGGCCTCCGCCACGGCCGAGCGGCTCGGGCTCCGGAGCCGGGACGATCTCCGGGCCGAGACCCGCGAGCTCGGAGGCGAAGAGCTCCTCCGTCCCCGCCGAGCAGCTGACGATGACGCGCCCGACCCCCGCCGCGGCGAGGAGCCCGACCTGATAGGCGGCGAGCGGCCTGCTCGCGACCTGGACCAGCGCCTTCGGGCGCCCTTCCGCCGCAGCGCCGAGGCGCTCGGCCTTGCCGCCCGCCAGGATGATGGCCTCCATCGCTACTGGCGGAGCTGGGTCTCGGGCTCCTCCGTCTCGGGAAGCGCGTCGAGATCGTGGGCGGCGCGCCCGATCGACTCGTAGACGAACCCGGCGGCGCGCGCTTCGGCCGGGTCGAGCAGGTTGCGGCCGTCGACGAGGAGCGGCTTCCGCATGAGACCGCGCGCCTCCGGCGAGAGAAGCGCCTGCAGCTCCTTCCACTCGGTCACGATCACGGCGGCATCCGCGCCCTTGATCGCGTCGTGGAGACTCTCGGTGACCTCGACGCTCGGCAGCATCGCGCGGGCCTCCTCGAGCGCGACCGGATCCCAACCGCGAACGCTCGCTCCCTCGGCCATGAGGCGGGAGGCGAGCACGAGGCTCGGCGCCTCGCGCATGTCATTGGTGTTGGGCTTGAACGCGAGCCCGAGAAGCGCAACCGTCTTGCCTCGCAGCGAGCCGAGGTGCTTCACGAGCTTGCCGACGACGCGTCGCTTCTGGAGCTCGTTCACCTCGATGACGGCCGTGAGCAGCTGGAAGTGATAGCCCGAGTTCGCAGCGAGCTGCTTCAGAGCCGAGGTGTCCTTGGGGAAACAGCTGCCTCCGTAGCCGATCCCGGCCCGCAGGAAGTGCGGCCCGAGCCTATGGTCGAGCCCGACGCCGCGTGCGACGGCCTCGACGTCGGCGCCGGTCACCTCGCACACGTTCGCGATCTCGTTGATGAAGCTGATGCGCGTGGCGAGGAACGCGTTCGAGGCCATCTTCACCATCTCGGCGGAGGCGACGTCCGAGCGCAGGATGGGCGCCTCGGTGAATCCGTACAGCGCGGCCACGGCGTCCCCGTCCTCGTCCGTGAAGGCGCCGACCACTACCCGATCGGGGCTGCGGAAGTCCTCGAGCCCGCTCCCCTCCGCCAGGAACTCCGGATTCGAGACGTACCCGATGTGGGCGAGGCCGGCGCGGTCCAGCCGCTCGCGCACCAGCGCGCCCGTCCCGACCGGCACCGTGCTCTTCATGATCAGCACGATGCGCTCGCCCACGTCCGGGAGCTCCTCGACCACTCGCCAGACGCGTGAGAGATCAGCGTCTCCGGAGTGGGTCGGGGGCGTGTCGACGCAGATGAACGCCATGCGCGCGCGCTCGAAGACATCCGCCATGTCGAGCGTGTAGCGGATGCGCTCGCGGTTCGCCGCCAGGAGCTCGGCGAGGCCCGGCTCGTAGATCGGCACGCGGCCGTCCTCGAGGTCGGCCACCCGCTCGGGTACGACGTCGCGGACCACGACCTCGTGGCCGAGGTCGGCGAAGCAGGCTGCGGTCACGAGGCCGACCCAGCCAGCGCCGATGACGCCGAGTGGTTCCATCTTCAGATCTTAGGTTCCGCTGAGGGGCTTCAAGCCCTTCGCGATCGCCAGCATCGTCTCGTTGGACATGCGGTTCAGGAGCGTGTTGACGACGTAGTAGGAGTTGCCGTTCTCGCGGAACGCGATCATGTGCAGCTTCGCCCCGTCGAAATAGAGCCCGTAGTCGCGTCCCTTGATGCGGCGCTGCACGCTCGCCCCGTCCAGGATCGGCGGCTCGTCCCACGCCATCTCCTGGATCCCCCAGTACTCGGCGGCGCCGGTCTCGTACACGAGACGCACCGCGTTGTGGTCTCCAACCTTGTACTCCCGCACGGGCTCGAGCGTGGAGAGCGTCGAATTCGCCTCACGCACCGTCGGCGTGTAGAGCTGGAAGCCCGCCTTCTTCCTGACGCTCCTCAGCTCCCCGGCCGCGAACGAATCCCTGGTGACCGCCGGCGGCTCATGGGTCGGCGTGTCGTCCGCCGGCCCCGGCGTCAGGTCCCCGTGGAAGGTCTGGCCGACGATGACCTGCAGCATCGTCTCGAGCTGCTGCCCGGGCTGGACTGCCTCGGCCTGGCCGTCGCCGAAGAGGTCCGCCATGTGGTTGGCGGCGGCCTCGGCGCCCGCCACCGCGGGGTCGTAGACGATCTTCGTCTTGAAGTAGTTGAACTTGTCCGCGTTGCCGCCGTTCGTGACGGGATAGCCGCGGTCGCCGAGCGCCAGGGCGGCCTGGTCGGCCGCGCCGGCGACCCCGTTCCCGTTCAGCACCTCGACGCTGACCTGCGCGGGCCGGGGCCCCGTGTCCTCTTGCTGCCCGGGTTTTTCACCGAGCGCTGCGGTGGCCGCCTTCTCGGGAGCCGACGTATCGGGGTGCATGAAGTTGTTGACGGCGTCGTCGATCGAGGTCTGCGAGGCCGAGAGCTCGTTGTAGCCGCTGAGGTTCTCGATCTGGATCTGCTGGAAGTTTCCCGAGGGGAGCCCGTAGGCGAGATTCGCGTACTTGTAGAGAGTCGAGACGTCGAGTGTCTTGCCGCCGCCCACGCCGACCTCGACGTTCTTCGTGATCGTGTTGACGATCCCCGGAACCCGCGTCACCGACCAGTTCGCGGCGATCTGCTGCTTCATCGCCTTGACGAAGTTCTGCTGGCGGACGACGCGGTAGAGGTCGGAGTCGGTGTGCCGGAACCTCGCGTAGTCGAGCGCCTCTCGCCCGGTCAGGTGCTGGTAGCCCGAGTGCAGGTCGATGGTGGCGTAGTTCTCGCCGTTCGAGTTGTCGTTGAAGTAGCGGTGGTCGACGTCGACATAGACCCCGCCGAGCTTGTCGACGATGTCGATGAAGCCGAGGAAATTGACCGTGATGATGTAGTTGATGGGGATGCCCGTGAGGTCCTTCACCGTCTTCAGCGTTCCCCGCGGCCCGCAGTAGGTGTACGCCTCGTTGATCCGCCCCGTGAACGGCAGCTGGCCGGCGCAGCCGGGAATCGGGACGACCAGGTCGCGCGGGAAGGACATCATCGAGATGACGTCGTTCTGCGGGTCGGCGCGCATGAGCATGATCGTGTCGGAACGGGAGTCGAGCGAGCTCTCCGGACCGAGCCGCTTGTCGTAGCCGATCACGAGGGCGACGGTCGGCTGGTCAGCCTCGGCGATGGCGAGGTCCTGCTGCGCGTCCACGAGCGGCTGCGAATGCGCGCGCACCTCGGCGACGCTCTCGTTGATGTAGAGCCACGCGCCCCCGGCAAGGGCTCCCGCGGCGACGAGCACGATCAGGACGAGCCAGAGAAAGAACTTGCCGACGAGACGCAGCGGCCCCCGGCGCTTGGTGCGATACCGAGTGACGCCGGTAAGCGGAGGAATCGGGATCCCGCCGTGGCCGTTTCCAGCGGCATGGCCGGCTGTTCCACGCTTGAGGGTCGTTCGCATATGAAAAGTCGCCGGAGGGGCGACCAGAGGAGGATAGCCGAGCGCACGGCCGTCAGACCTGTCGAACCGTCTCGGTCGCGAGCCGCTCGGCGACCGCCAGCAGGCTGCCGCTTTCCTCGTAGACCGCAAGCTGCTCGTCGGACCCGGTGCCGCGCTCCAGCAGGGCCTCGACGAGGTCGAGCTCGGCGGCGCAGCCGAGCTCCTCGGCGGCCGGCCTGCTCTTCTCGACGAGCTCGCGAACCGCCTCCACGGCGGGCCGCTCGGTGTCGTTCTCGAAGTCGATGAGCTTGGCGCCGAGGCCGTCCCGGGCTGCCCGCCACTTGTTCTCGGCGATGAGCGTGATCTGCTCGGTCGCAGCGGGCTCCCCGCGGTCGAAGGCGGCCGCGAAGGTGGCGACGAGGGACTGCGTGAGCGCCACGATCGCGGCGACCGAGTCCATCCGCGTCTGCGCGTCGCAGATGCGCAGCTCGATCGTCCCCAGGCGCGGGTGCGGCCTGAGGTCCCACCAGATGTACGTGTAGTCCTCGAAGGAGTTCGTCTTGATGCCCCGGTCGACGAGGAGCTCGAACTCCTCGTAGCCGGCGAAGGCGGGTGGCAGGCCGGCCCGCGGGAATGGCTCGAAAACCTTCACGCGCGTGGACGCGAGGCCGGTCGGCCTCCCCTGCCAGAAAGGCGAGTTCGCGGAGAGCGCGAGGAGCTCCGGAAGATAGGTGCGCAACGCGTTCGCACACGCAATCGCCTTTTCGGGCGAGTCGAGGCCGACGTGCACGTGGAGCCCGAAGATGAGCTCCCGCTCGGCCACCCACCGCATCGACTCGATCAGGTCGCGATAGCGCGGCTCCTCGGTCACCTCCTGGTGCTCGTAGCGCGAGAACGGATGCGTGCCCGCCGAGGCGATGACCGCGTTGGTGTCCCCGGCCACGTCGCGGAGGCGGCCGCGCAGGCGGCCGAGCTCCTCCATCGCTTCACCGACGGTGCCCGCGACGTCCGTCGCCACTTCGACGACCGACTGCAGGAGCTCGGCTTTGATCCGCTTCTCCTCGCGGTCGCCTTCGAACGCGGGCAGGATCTCGTCGATCCTCGAGACGAGCTCGTAGCTCTCGGCGTTGAGGATCTGGAACTCCTCCTCGACGCCGAGGCTGAACGGGGCGCTCTTGCCGAAGTTCTGCTCCATGGGAGCGGCGACAATAGCGGCGATGGACGTTCGCGAGGTCGAAGTGCGGGGAACTCGGATCCGCGTCGAGACGTGGGGCGATGAGACGGGCAGGCCGCTCTTCTACTGGCACGGGGGCGGTGGCGGGAGCGAGGAGACGCCCGTGCTCGGACCGCCGCTCGAAGCCGCCGGCTACACGCTCTACGCCGTCGAGGCGCCCGGGTATGGAGGCTCGCCGCCGCTCGACTCCGAGGAGTACGCGCTCCCGAGACTCGCCGAGCTCGGCGCCGGCCTGATCCGCACGCTCGGCCTGGAACCCGCGATCTGGCTCGGATACTCCTGGGGCGCCTCGGTCGGGGTGCATACGGCGGCGCTCTTTCCCTCGGCCGTTCGCGCCCTCGCTCTCCTCGACGGCGGCTACCTGGTCGCCGAAGACGACCCCGACTACGACCCCGAGACGGACTACGAGGACGAGCTCGCGGACCTTCGCCGCCGCGCGGAGGCGGGCGAGACCTGGGACGCGCCCGCCGAGGTCATGGGAGCCGCCATCGTCGCCTCACGGCTGGCTCCGTGCACGCTCCGCTATCCGGCGCTGGCGCAGAGCGGCATCCCGGTCCTGCTGGCGCGCGCATCCGAGCCGGCGGAGCTCGAGGGCCTCAGGCGGGCGGCAATCACGCGCTTTCAGGCAGGCGTGCCGCAGGCGCGCATCGTGCGGATCCCGAATGCGACGCACGGGATCCTGGGCGACAACGGGCCCGAGGTCGTCCGCGTCCTGCTCGACTGGCTGAGATCGCCGGTCGCCTGGAGCGCCTCGGAGCGCGGGTAGACACCGCGCGCGAAGGCCCTCATCGCCCCGCGACGGCGATCTTGTTCTCTGCGTGGCGGAGGCGCTGCTCCATGTGCCAGCGGTCGATCTCTTCGTCGCCGGCTTCTGCGCGCTCGAGCGCGGCGCGTGCCTCCTCCGCCTCGCGGCGGGCCTCCTCGATGTCGATGTCCTCGGCGCGCACAGCGTCGTCTACCAGCGCGATCGCACGGTCCTGCTGAACCTTGAAGTACCCCGGCCCGGCCGCGAACGACTGCCACTCGTCCCCCGCCTTCACCCGGATCTCGCCCGCCTTCAGCATGGCGACGAGCGGGGCGTGGCGTGCGAGCACGCCGATCTCGCCGGCATCGCCGGGGACGATCACCATTTCGGCCTCGCCCTCGAACGCCGGGCCGTCGGGCGTGACGACCGAGAGGTCGAACGTGCGGCCTCCGCCCTCGGCGGCCATTTACGCCGCCACAGGCTCGGGCTCAGGCTCCGGCTCGGTCTCCGTTTCGGATTCCTCTTCGGCTGCCTGGGGCTCTTCCTCGCCGGCGAGCTCCTTGCCCTTTTCGATCGCCTCGTCGATGGTGCCGACCATGTAGAAGGCGCCCTCGGGGAGATCGTCGTGCTTGCCGGCGATGATGTCGGCGAAGCCGCGGATCGTGTCCTCGAGCTTCACGTACTTGCCAGGGGTGCCCGTGAAGGCCTCGGCGACGAAGAAGGGCTGCGACAGGAAGCGCTGCACCTTGCGCGCGCGCTGGACGACGAGCTTGTCCTCGTCCGAGAGCTCGTCCATGCCCAGGATGGCGATGATGTCCTGCAGCTCGCGGTAGCGCTGCAGCAGCTCCTGCACGCGTGTCGCGGTCTCGTAGTGCTCCTCGCCGACGACGTCGGGCTGGAGCGCGCGGGAGAACGAATCGAGCGGGTCGACCGCCGGGTAAATCCCCTGCTCGGTGAGGGCGCGGGAGAGAACCGTGGTCGAGTCGAGGTGCGCGAACGTGTTCGCAGGCGCCGGGTCGGTAAGGTCGTCGGCCGGCACGTAGATGGCCTGTACGGACGTGACGGATCCCTTGCGAGTCGAGGTGATGCGCTCCTGCAGCTGCCCCATCTCGGTGGCGAGCGTCGGCTGGTAGCCGACGGCGCTCGGCATCCGGCCCAGGAGCGCCGACACCTCCGAGCCTGCCTGCACGAAGCGGAAGATGTTGTCGATGAAGAGGAGGACGTCCTGGCCCTGCTCGCGGAAGTACTCCGCGACGGTCAGGCCGGAGAGTGCGACGCGGAGGCGCGCGCCGG
>JAICVP010000238.1 GCA_025935275.1 Thermoleophilia bacterium | reverse complement strand
TTCGCCATGTCGATGAAGTCGATGACGATGATCCCGCCGATGTCCCGCAGCCGAAGCTGGCGGACGACCTCGCTGACCGCTTCGAGGTTGTTCTTCGTGATCGTGTCCTCGAGCCGTGCCCCGCTGGAGCGCCCGCGCGAGCCGACGAAGCGGCCCGTGTTGACGTCGACGACGGTGAACGCCTCCGCGTAGTCGAAGATCAAGTAGCCGCCCGAGGGAAGGTCGACGCGGCGGTTGAGCGTCGAACGCACTTCCCCGTCGACGCCATACCGCTCCATGAGCGGCTCCTTGCCCTTGTAGAGCTCCACGCGCGCAGCGAGCTCGGGCGAGGTGCGCTTCAGGTAGCCGACGATCCGCCGGTAGGTGCGATCGTGGTCGACCACGACCTTCTCGAAGTCTCGGATGAAGAGGTCGCGGATGATCTTGAGCGGGAGCTCCGACTCCTGGTAGACGAGCGACGGAGCCTCGGCACGCTTCGCGCGGCCCTGGATGGTCGACCAGAGCTTCTGCAGGAGCGCCAGGTCGCCCTCGAGCTCCTCCTTCGACGCGCCCTCGGCCGCGGTGCGGACGATGAGGCCGCCGTCGGGAAGCTCGAGCCCTTTGCAGATCGTCTTGAGCCGCTCCCTCTCCTCGTCCTCGAGCCGGCGCGACACGCCGATCCCGTCTCCATACGGGACGAAGACCAGGAAACGCCCGGGGAGCGAGATCTCGGTCGTGAGCCGGGCTCCCTTCGTCCCCATGGGGTCCTTGACCGCCTGGACGAGGACTTCCTGGCCGCGTTCGATCAGCTCCTGGATGCGGCGGCCGTGGCGCTGCTTCCCTTCGAGCTCCGGGACGACGATCTCGTCCACGTAGAGAAAGCCGTTCTTCTCGAGCCCGATGTCGACGAACGAGGCCTCCATGCCCGGGAGGACGTTGTCGACGATGCCCTTGTAGACGTTGCCCGCGACCGAGCGATGCGAGGGCCGGCCGAGGTACACCTCGACGACGACGTCGTCCTCGAGCACCGCGACCCGCTGCTCGGTCACCTCGACGGAGACGAGGATCTCCTTCTTGACCTTGGGGAGCGAGGAGCGCTTCGCGGTCTGCGTGCGCTTGCGGCGGGGCTTGCCGTCCTCACCGTCCTTTTTCTTCTGCCGGGGCTGGCGCGCCTTGGGCTCGGCTTTCGCCTCCCCCTTCGACTCCGTCTTCGCGCCGCTCTCTGCGGCTTCTACCTTCTTCTTGCCGCCGCGTCCTCGACCGCCTCGTGTTCCACGGCGCCGGCGCGGCTTGGGCTTGTCAGCCTGTCCGTCCGCCTGGGACGGTGAGGCCTCCTCGAGCGCCACGGGAGTGGCCGCCTCGGTGGGCGCCGCCTCCTCGGTGCGCGTCTTCTTGCGAAAGAATCGCACGTTCGAAATCTCCTTTCGGGCGCACGCCGCTGCCCGCGCGTCTCGGCGCGGGCGTGCTCAGCGTGTCTGCCACAAATCTCATTTGTTGTGAGCGCGGAATCCCGCTCGCCCGATCTGGGCTCGGTTCTCCCTGCGCGTGCCCGTTAAGGGTAGCAGGAGCCCTCGCCGGCGCTGCTACGCGGCGGCGGGACGAAGCTCGGTTTGCTTTCGCTTGACGGCTCGCAGGCGCTGGCTGAGCCGAGCCCATGCCCAGGGCTCGATCTCGTGATAGCGGCCGGACCCGATCTCGGCCCTGGTGACCTCCAGGTACTCGAACCAGGCGTCGGCCTCCTCGATTGCCAGTGCCTCGTGAGCCGGCAACAGCTGCTCGGCGCTCATGCGCGGGAAGGCTAGGACCTGGACCGGACGGCATCGGCCGCCCGGGAGAGCGCATGCGCCCCGCCGTGCTCGAAGTAGGCCGTCGCGGCCTTCCCGAGCGCCTTCGTGCCCGCATAGGCGACGCCGCCCTTCACGGCCCAGCCGAGGCCCGGGACGAAGCCCAGCGCCTCGCGGGCGAGCGTGCGAAAACCAAGGCCGGTTCCGACGACGGCCAGAATCTCCGGGATGCGTTCCCGGTCGATCTCCTCGCCGTGTGCGGCCGCGATGCGGAAGACCATCCGCAGCTGGTTCAGCGTCAACACCGGGAAGTCGGCGCCCGGAATGAAGATCGCCACTCCAAGGATCCCGTTCTGGCGCGCGAAGCGTCGCACGATCGCGTCGACGACCGCTTCCCGCAGCACGGGCAGGCGCGCGGCCAGCCCGTACCCGTTCTCGTCGGACACCGATGCGATGAGGTCGGCGACGTGCGCGACGGGCATCGGGCTCCCGGGCGGCGCGACCACCACCTGCGTCGCGGGGACGAAGGGAATGTCCAGCGTCTGCGAGGTCGCCCCTGCGAGGACGCAGATCACCGCAGCGTCGTTTCGGTCCGCGAGCTTCAAGACGGCTTCGTCCTCGGCGGTCGGCTTCTCGCCCGCGACGACGTAGACAAACACGCCGGCGCCCTGCAGGTCGTACTTCGTCACCTCGCGGCCGGAGAGGTCGCGGAGCGCGCTCGCGTCCCCGCCTTCGGCCAGGGCAGAGACGAGCTCGCGTGCAGGCTCCTCGGCGCCGGCCACGACGAGCGGCGACAGGTCCTCCGCTGCGGCCTTGATCTCCTTGACGACGCCGTAGACGGCGGCAGGGTGAAGCGGGAGCTTCCTCATGGAGGGAACCTACCTGCGGCCCGCGAGCCGGCCGCGCACGTGAATCGACTCGAGGATCCCGATCATGAGCATGGTCGTGATCATCGAGCTGCCGCCGAAGCTGACGAACGGCAGGGGGATTCCGGTGACCGGCGCGATCCCGATCGTCATGCCGACGTTGACGAAGACCTGGAAGAGGAACGAGAACACGATCGCGCCCGCGACAGCCGAGGTGTAGAGGCTCGGCGCGATGGCGACGATCTTGATTCCCCGCCAGGCGATGAACGCGTAGAGCAGGAGCAGGATCGCCGCGCCCAAGAAGCCGCGCTGCTCCGCGAGCGACGAGAAGATGAAGTCGGTGTTGTGCTCGGGGAGGTAGTTCATGTTCGTCTGGCTCGCGCCGGCGACGCCGCGCCCGTCGATCCCGCCCGAACCCACTGCGGTGATCGACTGATTGACGTTGTACGTCGTCCCGCTCGGGTCGACGTCCGGGTTCACGAACCCGATCAGCCTGTCCTTCTGGTACGCGTCCAGGACCTCCACGCCGGCGGCCGGGAGGAACCACAAGACCGAGAGCGCCACGAGCGCCGTGACGACCGCGAGACTCGCGAGATGCTTCCACGGGATGCCGCCGAAGAAGAGCACGGCCAGGAGCGCCGACCCGTAGATCAGGGTCGAGCCGAAGTCAGGCTCCTTGAAGACGAGGGCCATCGGCAGGGCGGCGAGGCCGACGGCGCCCCATACCGTCTTCCAGGGCGTGTCGCTCCGCAC
>JAICVP010000098.1 GCA_025935275.1 Thermoleophilia bacterium | reverse complement strand
GCCAAGTACGGCGGCCTGGCGGCTCGCGCCCTCACGGAAGCGCGCCGTTTTCATCCCGACGTCGTCTACGCGCACTTTCTCTTCCCGGCCGGCGCGGCCGCGGCCTTCGCAGCGCGCCGCGTCGGGGCTCGCCTCGTTCTCACCGCGCACGGCCGCGACGTCCGCAACGTCGGCGCCATCCCCGGCGTCGCGACCGCGACCGCCGCGTCGATTCGCCGCGCGGACGCGGTGATTGCGGTGTCCGACTTTCTGCGCGCGGAGCTCGAGGCGAAGATTCCGGACGCGCAGGGCAAGGTGCACGTCATCGACTCCGGGGTCGATCTCGCCCGCTTCCGTCACCGTGATCCCGGCCCTCTCCGGGACGAGCTCGGCTGGGAGGGCGAGGGTCCCTTCTACCTCTGTGTGGGGACGCTGGACGAGCGCAAGAACTCCGTGCGTCTCGCCGATGCGTTCGCGAGTCTGTCGGACGGCAGCCTCGTCTTCGCGGGCGACGGCCCGTTGCGCGCCCAGCTGGAGAGCCGTGAGGGCGTCCGCCTCCTCGGGCGCGTCTCGCATTCCGGGGTCGCCGACCTCATCGCCGCGAGCGACGTCGTGTGCCAGCCGAGCCTCATCGAGCCATTCGGGCAGGTCGTGCTCGAGGCGCTCGCCTGCGAGCGCCCGGTCGTCGCCACGCGCATCGGCGGGCCGGCAGAGCTCGTCACTCCCGAGACGGGCGTCCTGGTCGATCCCGGAGACGTCGACTCCATCGCCGGCGGGCTCCGAGCGGCCGTCGACCTGCCGCGCCCGAACCCCGCGGCGCGGGCGATCGCGGAGGAGCACGACGTCGTCAAGCAAGCGGCGCGCGTGGCGCGGCTTCTGGCCGGCGAGGCGCCAGAATGAGTCATATGCACGTCCACGCCGACTCCCGCGCCGACCGGCGCATCCTTGCGCTCTCGCTCGGGCTGCTGCTGGCTTTCATGGTCGCCGAGGTGGTGCTCGGGATCGTTGCCAAATCGCTGGCACTGCTCGCGGACGCCGGCCACATGCTGACCGACGCATCCGCGCTCGGGCTCGCGCTCTTCGCAGCGTGGGCGGCCTCCCTACCGGCGCGCGGCCGCTGGACGTTCGGCTTCGCGCGCGCGGAGATCCTCGCCGCGCAGGCGAACGGGATCACACTCGTCGTGATCGGGCTCCTGATCGTTTACTCGGCGATCCGGCGGCTCGTGGATCCGCCCGAGGTGGAGGCCGGGATCGTGACGGTCGTGGCGGTGGCCGGCATCGTCGTCAACATCGCCGTCCTCGCGCTCATGGCCCGCGCGCAGCGGCAGAGCCTGAACGTGCGCGGCGCCTACCTGCACATCGCGACCGACCTGGCCGCCTTCGTCGGTACCGCGCTTGCAGGCATCCTGATTCTCGCCACGGGCTGGAACCGGTTCGACCCGATCGCCTCGCTCTTCGTCGCCGGGCTCATGTTCGGCGCGAGCATCACGCTCCTGCGGGAGTCGGGGCGGATCTTCCTCGAAGGCGCGCCTAGCTCCGCTCCGCCGGGCGAGGTGGGGCGGGCGATCGCCCGGCATGAGGGCGTCGTCGAGACGCACGATCTGCACGTGTGGACGGTGACGGACGGCTTCCCGGCCCTCTCCGCGCACGTACTCGTCGATCCCGGCGCGGACTGCCACCGCATCCGGCTGGAGCTCGAACAGATGTTGGAGGAGCGGTTCGGGCTCGAGCACACGACCCTGCAGGTCGAGCACGTCGGGACTGCGAGCGGCCTCGAGATCAGGCGGACGACGGCATGACGCCTCGTGTCCGCGTCCTCATCGCCGACGACGACCCGCTCTTCATGGATGCCCTCGAGGCGATCCTCGGGATCGAGGCCCAGATCGAGGTGGCCGGGCGCGCCCATGACGGCGAGGAGGCTCTGCGCCTCGCGGGCGAGCTGGAGCCCGACGTGGTTCTCATGGATCTGAGCATGCCCGTGGTGGACGGATTCGAGGCGAGCGAGCGGATCCGGGCCGAGGCGCCCGACACGGC
This sequence comes from Thermoleophilia bacterium, assembly GCA_025935275.1. Classification (GTDB taxonomy): domain Bacteria; phylum Actinomycetota; class Thermoleophilia; order Gaiellales; family Gaiellaceae; genus DATEOR01. The sequence continues at coordinate 5,718 of JAICVP010000098.1, read as the reverse complement.
GGTCGTCGTGCTCACGGGCTCCTCGTATGCGGAGGACGTGGAGAAGGCGCTCCAGGCGGGCGTCTCCGGGTACGTGACCAAGGATCGAATCGCCCAGGATCTGGTGCGAACCGTCCTTGCTGCTTCGGACTGAAGGCTCTCGCTATCCTGACGCCGTGCTCGACGTCATCCTTCCTGTCGTCCAGGTTCTCCTGTCCGCGATTCTCATCGTGCTCGTGCTCATGCATTCCGGGCGCGACACGGGCTTCGGCGGCATGGGTTTCACGCCCGCGTCGCAGGGCGGCCAGCACATCGTCGAGCGCAACCTGACGCGGCTCACGCTCGTCGTCGCCGCGCTCTTCGGTATCAACACCATCGCGCTCTTTTACGTGCTTTAACCCCCGGCGATCGCGGCGACGAGGCGGATTTCCTCACCGCCACTAAGACCGGTCTCCATGCCGGCCTGCTCGCGGACGTCGACGCCGTCCACGTAGACGTTCACCAGCCGGCGTAGTTCCCCGCGCTCGTCGAAGACCAGGTTCGCGACGGGGAGCGAGCGGAGCGCGGAGCCGACGGTATCCGCCTCGACCTCGAAGCGGCGCTGCCCGCCGACCTCCGCGGCGAGCATCCCCGGGAGGAGAACTACTGCCAGTCCGCTGCCTCGACTGAGAGGATCGGCGGCAGGTGCGTCGCCGCCTCGACCCAGGTCTCGCCGCCGTCGGCGCTCGCAAAAACCGAGCCGCTCTGCGTGCCGAAGTAGACGCCGCCGTCGTCGTACGATGAAGACTCCCGGAGCACGGCCACCCAGGCCGGGGTCGGCAGGCCGCCGTCGAGGAGATCCCAGCTTCGGCCGCCGTCGCGCGTGCGGTAGACACCCAGCCGGGAGTCGGGGGTGACACGGTTCTCGGCGCCTTCCTCGGGGATGACGAAGGCCGTATCTGGGTCCGAGGAGTCGAGCATGATTGGAAAGCCGAAGCCGCTCGGAAGCCCGTTGCCCTCGAGTCGCTCCCAGTTGCGCCCGTGATCGTCGGAGCGGTAGACGCCGCAGTGGTTCTGCTGCCACAGGCGCTCGGGCCGGGCCGGATGGACGAGCAGCTTGTGGACGCATTGCCCGACCTCGGGGAAGGGATTGTCCGGGAAGAAGTCGGCCGCCACACCCGAGTTGGCCGGCTCCCAGGTCTCGCCGCCGTCTTCGGTCCGGAAGGTGCCCGCCGCGGAGATCGCGACGTACATCCGGCTCGCGTCGTCCGGGTCGAGCTGGATCGAGTGGCAGCACATGCCGCCGGCGCCGGGATTCCACTTCTCCCGCGACTCGTGGCCGACGAGGCTTCGGACGGTCTCCCAGGTGCGGCCGAAGTCGTCGCTGCGAAACAGGACGCCCGGCGCGCCGCCCAGCCAGACCCGGCCGTCCTCGCCCTCCCGCCCCGGCCGGACGTGCCACGTCTTCTCGAGCGTGAGCCCCGTGTCCTCGGGGACGCCGAGCTCCTCGGCGCGCGTCCACGTCTCGCCGCGGTCCTCCGAGCGGTGCACGGTGGCGCCGTAGACGAAGCTGTTGGTGGCCGCGTAGACCGAGCCGTCGCGCGGGTCGGGAACCGCGTGGAAGACCTCCCAGCCCTTGAGCAGCGGGCCCGAGACCTCCCAGTTTCGGCGCTCGTCGTCCGAGGAGAGGACGAACAGGCCCTTCCGTGTGCCGACGAGGAGGCTGGGCACTACAGCCCGGGCCCCGATCCCGTGCCGACGATGGTGAACGCGCTTGTCGCGATCGCGGGCACCCGGGTCCCGAAGGGATAGCGCTCGTCGTAGTAGTCGCTGCGGTTGACGAGCACGACCTCCTCGGAGAGGCCGAGAATCCCCTCGACGAGCTTCGGGAAGGACGTGGTGAAGCGGAGGTTCACGAGCGGCTTCGTCACCTTACCGCCCTCGATCTTGAAGGTGCCGTCGCGCGTCATGCCGGTGATGATCCCTTCGCGCGGGTCGACGACTCCCAGGTAATGGAGGCGTGTGACGTAGATGCCGTCGCCGACTCGCTCCGGGAGCTTCGGGGTCGGCACGTCGCCGCCTGCTACCGACAGGTTGAGCGGCAGAGGGCCGAACCCCTGGGCAGGTGCGGTCAATGCGTGCCCGGTGGACTCGTGCCCTTCACCCGCGCGTTTCGCCGTGCGGCGGTCCCAGACGACGTCCTTGGCGACGCCCTGCTCGACGAGGGTGACGCGCTGCTTGGGCACGCCCTCGAGGTCGAAGGCCTTGGGCATCCCCTCCGGGTCGAGGCCGTCGTCGATCAGCGTGAAGCTCTCGTGGAAGAGCTTCTCGCCGAGCCGCCCGCTCAGGTAGCTCCGGCCTTCGAGGCACGACAGGGCGCTCAGCGAGCTGAACCCGAAGTACCAGAGGAGCTCGGAGAAGGCATACGGCTCGAGGATGGCAGCGTGCGTGCCGGCCTCGATTTCGGTCGCGCCGCGCGTCCGCGCCGCCTTCTCGGCCGCCTCGCGCCCGCACGCGGCCGGATCGAGGTCGCCCGCCTTCCACGACGTCGCCTCCGCGTACCCGGACGCGTCGTCGGATGCCGCGATCGCGAGGACGCTCGCGTCCGTCATGCGCTGGCTGACGGAATGTCCTGTGCTCGAGGCGATCGCCGTCTCGGTCAGGCCGCTCGTGAAGTAGCCATAGAGCCCGTACTCGGGTGCGGCCTCGATCGCCTCCGCCGCGAGGGCGGCCTGCTCCTCGGGAGTGAGCCCGGCGGTGTCCTCGTCGTAGCCGGCCACGTCGGCAACCGGAGCCGGGGGCTGCAGGCCCGCGTAGCCCGGATCCGGAGGTGCGCTGTCGGCCGCCTCGGCGGCGCGGCGCGCCATCTCCCGCAACCCTTCGTCATCCGTCCGGTTCGTGACGGCGCAGCCGACCTTCCCGTCCCGGACGACCCGGAGCGTGATCGACTCGTCGCTGATCAGCGTCGGCTGGTGCACCTCGGAGCCGGCGAAGCGGGCGAAGCCCGATTCCTCGACCTGGACGACCGCGTCGGCCTCGTCGGCCTCGGCGGTGCGCCACGCGCGGTCGGCGAGCTCGACAGCGCGGCCGTCAGACGTCACGGACGCCAACCTGGACGTTGCGGAAGCGGCCGGGGGAGGTGCCGTGGGAGACGTGCGCGTGCTGCCCCGGCTGCCCCTTGCCGCAGTTGGTCAGGCCGTAGAGCTCCCATTCGTCGGGGCCGGCGACCGCATCCAGGCCCGACCAGAAGATCGGCGTCGTGCCCATGTAGGTCGCGTCGCGCAGCATGCGGCCGAGCTTGCCGTTCTTGATCTCCCACGCGATCTGCGTCCCGAACTGGAAGTTGAGCCGCTTGTCGTCGATCGACCAGCTCTTGTTCGTGCACATGAAGATGCCGTCGTCGACGTCGGCGAGGAGATCGTCGAAAGATCCTGCGCCGGGCTCGAGGTGCAGGTTCGTCATGCGGACGAGGGGCATGCGGCTCCAGCCATCCGCCCGCATCGAGCCGCCGTTCCCCGCTCCGATCAGACGGGCGGTCTCCCGCGAGGAGAGGAAGCCGTTGAGTACGCCGGACTCGACGACCGGTTGCCTGCCCGCGGGGACGCCCTCGTCGTCGTAGGCGAACGTGCCGAGCCCGCCTTCCGTCGTCGAGTCGGCCGTGATGTTCATCAGGTCCGACCCGTAGCGCAGGCTGCCGAGGTCTCCCGGCCTGAGGAAGCTCGTTCCCGCGTAGGCCGCCTCGGTGCCGTAGACCCGGTCGAGCTCGGTGGGGTGGCCCACCGACTCGTGTACCTGGAGGACCATCTGCTCACTGTCGAGGACGACCGTGGTCACCCCGGACGGGCAGGGGTCGGCGCGCAGGAGCGCGGCCGCTTCTTCGGCCACGCGGGGCGCGTGTGCGGGGAGGTCGAGTCCGTCGATGTACTCCCAGCCGGATTGCGAGCTCGAGCCGCCGTGGGCGCTCGGATAGCTGCGGATCTGCACCTTGCCGTCGCGGATGGCGAGCGCGTCGATCCCGCCGCCGCACTCGACGAACTCCTGGTACACGTCCGCGCCTTCGGAGGACTGAAAGGCTCGCTCCTCGCGCTGTGATCGAACCGTCGCTTCGGTGATCTTCACGTCCTCGTGCCTCATGGCCCCCTCCGCGCGGAGGCACAGGTCGACCTTTTCGGAGAGCGGCACGTCCATCGGGTCGCGCTTCGCAGGAGTCCGGTACTCGCCCTTCTCGGCCGGGGCGGGGGCGAGCTCGACCTGGCGCCTCCCCGCACGGCTCGCGCTCGCCCGTGCGAATGCCACTGCGCGCTCGGCGGCCGAGCGCGCCCCTTCTTCGGTCAGGCGGCGGTCGCAGGCGAACCCCCAGGCGCCATTGACGAGGACGCGGACGCCGACCCCCTCGGTCTCGCCGTCCGAGACCGACTCGACCTCGCCGTTCTTCGTAGCGACGTTCTGGGCCCGGCGCGTCACCGCGCGCGCATCCGCGTAGCCGGCCCCGCCGGCCGTCGCTGCGTCGATCGCCTCTCCACAAAGTTCGCGCACGAGCCGCGCGTACCTTAGCGACGGTAGAAGAACGAAGGCACCCCTCTTTGGGGTGCCTCGCATGCGCTGGAGAGGACTTGAACCTCCACGCCCCGCAAGGGGCACAAGGCCCTCAACCTTGCGCGTCTACCAATTCCGCCACCAGCGCGCGCAGGCCATTGTAGCCATCGGAGGGTTTGACTCCGTCCGAAAGCCGCGCTACCGTGATGCGAACAGACGTTCGACCAGGGAGCCGAGCATGCTGAGCAAGCGCCAGCAGGAGATCTACGACTTCGTCGTCAGCTACGCCGCCAAGCACGGGTATCCGCCCACCGTGCGCGAGATCGGGGAAGAGGTGGGCCTCGCGTCGCCTTCCACGGTGCACGCGCACCTCGCGAATCTCGAGCGCGCCGGCATGCTGCGCCGCGACCCGACCAAGCCTCGGGCCCTCGAGGTCGTCGGCCGCGAGCGCGCCTCGGGCCAGCGCCCCGCGGCCCGCGCAGTCGGGCCGGATCCTCGGCGCTTGCCGCTCGTGGGCGAGATCGCCGCCGGTGGGCCGCTCCTCGCCGAGGAGAACATCGAGGACTACCTCGCCGTACCCGAGCCGCTCACTGCGGGAGGGGACGAGTTCCTTCTCCGCGTCAAGGGCGAGAGCATGATCGACGCCGGCATCCTCGACGGCGACTACGTGGTCGTGCAGAAGCAGCAGACCGCGCGCGACGGAGACATCGTCGTCGCGCTCGCAGGGGAGGACGAGGCGGCCGACGAGGCAACGGTGAAGCGCTTCTTCCGCGAGAACGGGCGCATCCGGCTCCAGCCCGAGAACGAGACGCTCGACCCGCTCTATCCGACCCACGTCCAGATCCTCGGCAAGGTGATCGGGGTCTTCAGGCGGGTCTGATGTCGGAGATCGTGTCCCTCAACCGCACGCTCGACCAGGAGCTCCTGGCGCTCATGCGCGGCGCGAGCCTCGAGTGCCTCGTGTGCGGCGAGTTCGTCCTCCACACGGGTGGCGGAATCCACTGCCCGCAGTGTGGGACGCGGTTCGGGGGCGCCGCAGAATCGGGGCTACAATTGACCGTGCAGGCCGGGTGATCGCGGGCGGGGCCGCTTCGGCGGGTCGGTCCGAGGAAAGTCCGGACACCGCAGGGCAGGACGCTGGGGAAATCCCAGGCGGCGAAAGCCGACGGAAAGTGGCACAGAAAGGAGACCGCCAGCGGCGAACGTCTCTCTCCGGAGACGCCG
>JAICVP010000008.1 GCA_025935275.1 Thermoleophilia bacterium | reverse complement strand
TCGTGGGAGCTCTTCCAGACGTCCTCCGCATGGGTCTCCGGCGAATCGTCGTCGCCGACGGCCGCCTGGATGCCGCCCTGGGCCTTCGCGGAGTTGCAGGATTGGAGCGCCGCCTTCGTCGCGACCGCCACGCGCGCGCCGGCCCGCTCGGCGGCCACGGCGGAGGCAAGGCCCGAAGCCCCGCTTCCGATCACGAGCACGTCGAAGTGGAGCGCATCTGCCACGGCCGGACTATACCACCGCTTGGCTAATGGCAATCATTTCGACTTCTTATTCAACCCGGCCTTCGAGGAGGCCGATATATGCCCCGTGGGCAGACTCTTCGGCTACGTATTCATGCTCGCCGCGCTGGCGGTGGGCGGCTATCTCGTCCTCAAGGCGGCGCAGGACACCGCTCCCGTGTCGGCCAACCAGCAGCAGATGCAGGACGACGCCAGCCAGGTCGCAGCCGCGGTCAACCTCCAGCAGGTCACCCCGGCCATGGAAGCATGGTTCAACGCCACGGGCACCTACGTCGGCGCCCAGTCGCAGCTGCCGCCCTCGTTCGGCGTCACCCTCGTGCGGGCCGACAAGTTCTCCTACTGCCTCCAGGCAGGCAGCGGAGCGAACGTTCAGCACATGAACGGCCCGAACGAGAACGCGCCGGTCGCCGGCCCCTGCTAGCGAGCTTCCTCGACGAGCACGCTCAGCCGGTCGTCGCGCTCCGTGTCGCGCATGCCGGGGATCAGGAGGCAGAGCAGCGTCGCCGCGCATGCGATCACGCCCGCGCCCGCTAGCGTCGCCTCGGCGCCGATCGCGGCAGCAACCGGACCGGTCAACGCAAACGAGATCGGTACGAGCGAGGTCGAGACCAGCCAGTCGAGGCTGGTGACGCGACCGAGGAGGCGCGAGGGGACTAGGGTCTGCATCAGCGTCCCCCACACGACCAGGCCCGAGGCGAACAGCGCCTGCTGGACGAAGGATGACGCCATCGCCTGCCAGAGCACGGTCGCGAATGCAAGTCCTGCGATGCCCAGACAGCCGATCGCCCAGGCCACGTACATGAAAGTCATGTGCTTGCGGGGAAGCCCGAGCTGCGCCATCACGACCGCGGCGAGGATCGCCCCCACGCCTCCAGCCGCGAGGACGAGGCCGAAGTCGGCAGCGTCGCCGCCGAGGTCGTTCTTGATCCGAAACGGGACGAGCACCTCGATCGGGCCCCAGAAGGCCAGGAGCGAGATCGCCGCGCCGAGCAGCGTTCCCCAGAGCCAGGGTTGCGTGCGCACGAACTGAAACGCCTCGCGGAGGTCGGCGAGCGCCGAGTTCGCTTCCTCCGCGCTGCGGTCGGCTCGGAAGGTCCCCGACATGAGGGAGATGGCAAGGGCCGAGAGCACGAAGGAGCCCGCGTCGAGCGCGAATGCGGCTCCGGCCCCGAGCGCGGCCACGGTCAGGCCGCCGATGGCCGGGCCGGCCAGCGCCATCATGAAGGGCCGGATGAACTGGTCGAGCGAGTTGGCCTCGACGAGCAGCCGCTGGGGGACGATCTGCGGCACCGTCGAGTTGAACGCAGGGCCGAAGAAGGCGTCTCCTGTGCCGAAGACCACCGCGAGCAGGAAGAGATGCCAGAGCTCGAGCACACCCGAGAGCGAGAGCACGGCGATCACTGCGACCGCGAAGGCGCGCACGAGATCCGTCGCAATCATGATCTTTCGCCGGTCGATACGGTCGCTGACCACCCCGCCGACCAGCAGGAAGGCCGCCATCGGCAGCGTCCAGGCCACGCCGATCAGCGAGAGCGCCGTCGGAGTGTCCGAAAGCTCGTAGACCTGCCACGCGATCGCGACGATGTAGACGCCGTCGCCGAGGAGTGAGATGGCCGCGCCGGTCCAGAGCAGCGCAAAGTCCCTGATCGCCAGGGGGCGCAGAATCTTGATGTGGCGCAGGCCTTTGGTCGTTGCTGGGTTCACGTCTCTCATTCCTCAGGGAAGGGCACGAAGCCGGCGGCAGGCCGGCCCGGAGAGACGCGCTGGGATGCGGAGCTAGCCGGGCAGGCGAAGGCCGCCGGAAGTTGGGTGCGGTTCCATTTCCACGCTGCGGCCTCCGATCAGGTCATAGCTCAACCGGACCAGCCTACCCCAGCGGCTGGCCGGCGGCCAGCCCGCGATCAACCGCCGAGGCCGCCGAAGAGGGTGAAGGGATTCCTGGGAGCGACCTCCCAGACCATGCCGCCGCCCGGCTCGACGTCGACCTTCGCGCCCTCGGGCACCTCGCCCCGCAGCCGGTCCGCGAGCGCCCTCGCGTCGTCCTCGTTCGCCGCGCCGGCGAGGAGAAACGTGTGCCGCCGGACTACCGGGATCCCTTCCGATTCGAGCCGCTCGGCCAGGTTCTCGGTCTCCTCGTGGCTCCTGAGCTCGACGCGCACCTCCCACTGCGCGGCTCCGGTCTTCGCCGACTCGGCGGCCTCCCGCTCCTGAAGACGCTCGTGCTCCTCGGCGATCTCGGCCGCCGTATCGGGAAGCGGGACCGAGGCGTCCTTCCACGCTTGCTCGACGGGATGCCAGCGCTCGAGCACGGTGGCAGCGGCGAGGCCTTCCTGCTCGATGCGGGCGGACACCGTGCGCAGGACCTCCCGCGCCGGCTCCATGGAGTCGGAATAGAGGTAGACGCGCGGGCCGTCGCGGCTCACGATCACGCGGTCGCCGAGAGATGCCCGCTGCTCGCCCTCGAGATCGACCGCAGCCAGCCATTCGGCGAGCTGCGTGCCGTCGGCCTCGTCGTCGAAGTCGATTGTCACCCGCCAGTCGTCGGCCATCGCGGTCGAAAGCCTACCGGTCTCTAATCTGCCCACGATGCGGTGGCTCGCCAAGGCGTTCCTGCAGAAGAGCCTCAGCGCGCTCCCGCAGGCAGAGCGCGCCAACTATCTCCTGCAGCGCCACGTCACCCACTCGCTGCCGGGCCCCGAAGCAGGCTTCCGGCGCCGGTTCGAACGAGCAGAGCGCCACATCGAGGCCTACGGCGAGCACGGGCCGCCGCGGCCCCTGTCGGAGGCGGTCTTCTACGAGTTCGGCGCCGGGTGGGATCTGGCGGTTCCGCTCTCCTTCTGGGCGCTCGGCGTCGAGCGGCAGATCCTCGTCGACCTCCGGCCCAACGTGCGCACCGACCTCGTGAACACGAGCCTCGAGCGACTCGAGCGCCTCGCCGCCGACCGCGGCCTGCGGGCGCCGGGTGGGCCCATCGCATCGGTGGCCGAGGTCGAGCGGCGCTTCGGCATCCGCTATCTCGCCCCGTTGGATGCGCGCGCGACCGGTCTCCCAGCGGGCTCGGTCGACTTCGTCACGAGCACGAGCACCCTCGAGCACATCCCGGAGGACGAGCTCGTGCCGCTGCTTGCCGAATGCCGCCGGCTCCTGCGACCGGACGGAGCCGTGAGCTCACGCATCGACCTGAGCGACCATTTCTCGCACTTCGACGACTCGGTCTCGCCGTACAACTTCCTCCGCTACTCCGAGCAAAAGTGGAGCCTGGTCAACTCGAAGCTTCTGCACCAGAACCGCCTCCGGCGTTCCGACTACGTCGCCGCGTTCGAGCGAGCCGGCTTCGAGGTCGTGGCGGAGCGGCCGTGGCGCCCTGGGCTCGCGTTACCCGATGACCTCGACGAGAAGTTTCAGGGCTACGACCCTGACGACCTTGCGGTCGTCAGGCTGAGGCTCGTCGCGGTCCCGTCACCAGACGCTCTCGTACAGCCCGAGAACGTCGTCGACTGAGGCCCGGCGCGGGTTCGCCTTGGCGCCGCCCCGCTCGGCGGCGGCCGCCGCGAGTTCGGGCAGGTCGTCGTGCGGAACGCCGAGGTGGCGCAAGAGCGTGAACCCCGAGAGGCGCGCGAGCTCCTCCGCACGGCCGATCGGGTCGTCCGTGCGCATGGCGTCGCCGAAGCGCTCGATCTCGGCGCCGGCGGCCTCCAGATTGAAGCGCAGAGCCGGGGGCAGGCAGATGGCGTTCGCCGCTCCGTGAGCGATGCCGTAGCGGCCCCCGACGGCCTGGGCCATGGCGTGCCCGAGGCCGAGCCCCGCGCCGGCCAGTGCCGCGCCCGCGTGCATCGCGCCCTCGAGCAGCGCCCGCCTCCCCTCGGGATAGTGCCCGTCGGCGAGCACGAGGGGGAGGTTGTCGGAGATGAGCGGAGCGCCGGCGAGCGCCTCGGCGTCGGCCTCGGCGTTCCTTCCCTGGACGTACAACGCCTCGGCGCAGTGGGCGAGCGCGTTCAACGCCGTTCCGCCCGTCTCGCCCGGCGGCAGGTCATACGTGAGCTCGGGGTCGTAGACGATGCCTTCGACGTGAGCGCCCACGCCGCCTCCCTTCACGCGCCGGGCCTCGTCGCGGATCCCGAAGCCGGGCGTCCATTCGGCCCCGGAGTACGTGGTGGGAACCGAGACGACCGGCAGCTCCGTGGCGGCCGAGACCGCCTTGGCGGTGTCGATCGCGCTGCCGCCGCCCACCGCGAGCAGGCCGTCGGCCCCCTCGGCCGCGGCCGTAGCCTCCGCGACCGACTGGGGCGAGCCGTGTGGGTGGACGCCGTAGAAAGCCTTGGCCGCAGGGAGGTCGAGCGCGCGCCAGCGCTCGGTCGTGACGAGGAGCGGCCGCTCCGAGCCAACGTCGGCGAGCACTGAGGACAGGGCGTCGAGACCCCAGCGGACGATCACGACGACTTTGCGCGCGCGAACTCGAGAAAGGCCGCGGCCGCCCGGGTCGGAGGCCGGCCCTTCGCGCGCACGACGTAGATCTGCCTCGAGGGCTCGAGTCCCGCGACGCGCGCCGTCGCGAGAGTCCCCGCGGCGAGCTCGCCCTCGATCGCGGTGCGCGAGATGAAGGTGACGCCGAAGCCGGCGGCGACCGCGCTCTTCACCGACTCCTGCAGGCCGAGCTCCAGCTTGGGCTCGAGCTCGCGCACCCGCAGACCGGCGCGGCGAAGCTCCTCGTCGACGACCTGTCTGACTCCCGCGCCCTCCTGCATGGCGATGACGGTCTCCTCGCGCAGGTCGTCCACGGACATCGTTCCTCCGGCCGCGCGGTGACCGGGTGGAACGGCCAGGACGATCTCGTCCCGGACGAGCGGCTCGAACTCGAGCGAGCGGTTCCGCCGCAGCGCACCCACCACGCCGAGCTCGAGCTCTCGCAGGGCGACCTTCTCGCTCACGGTCTGCGTGTCCCAGATGGACAGCGAGACGTGCAGCTCCGAGTGCGCCCGCTGGAATTCGCAGAGGAGGAGCGGCACCAGATGGGCGCCGGGGCCCGTCGAGGCGCCGATCGCGAGCGTGCCCTGGAGCTCGCCGCTGTCGGCGGCGACCTCGTCGTAGAGCTGCTCCTCGAGCGCGAGCATGCGCTGGGCGCTCCGGTAGAGGCGCAGGCCCGCTTCGGTGGGCTCGACGCGGCGGCCCGAGCGGTCGAGCAGCTTCTGACCGAGGCGTTCTTCGAGCGCGCGCACCTGGAGGCTGACCGCCGGCTGCGTCACGCCGAGCTTCTCCGCAGCCTGTGAAAAGCTGCTCTTCTCGACGACCGCGCAGAAGGCGGCGAGCTGACGGGTATCCATAAGCATTCATTATGCAGCGACTAAGCCGATGACGCTTTCGCCCGAGACCGAATCGCTCGCGGAGCGCTACGCGCGCCTCTCGAGGGAAGGCACCGACCGCCGCGGCGTCGACGCCGCACGTCGCATCCTCGACATCCTCATCTCGGCGACGGTGCTCGTCCTGGCGTTGCCGATCCTCGCGCTGGTGACGATCGTCTTCCTCGCCACCTCCGGGACGCCGCTCTTCTACCGCGGGCTCCGGGTCGGGCGGCACGGCCGCATCTTCCACATGTTCAAGTACCGGACACTCAAGCGCGACGCCGAGTCCCGTCTCGGCCCGTATTACGGCCATGAGCTCTCGATCCGCACCGAAGCCGAGGTGACGCGCCTCGGGCGCTGGCTTCGCGCCTCGCAGCTGGACGAGCTGCCGCAGCTCTGGAACGTCCTCTGCGGCGACATGTCCATCGTCGGCCCACGACCGATCAGGCCGACCTTCTTCGAGGAGCTCACCGAGGAGATACCCCAGTACTGGCAGCGCCTCGTCGTCCGCCCCGGCCTGACCGGCTTCGCGCAGACCCGAATGGGGCGCGAGGAGTCCTGGGCCGAGAAGCTTTCGCATGACCTCGAGTACATCGCCGACCGCTCTGTCGGCCTCTATCTGCGCGTGGTCGTCGCGACGGCCTGGCGGGTGATCAAGCAGTCCGCCGCGGCCGTGTGGGGGCTCCTGCGCGGAGGCCGTCACTAGACTCAGGGGCCATGTGCGGGATCTGCGGACTCGCCTCGCTCGACGGAAGTCCCGTCGACGCGGGGCCGCTCGAGGCCATGAGCGAGACGCTGCGCCACCGCGGCCCCGATGCCGCCGGCTCCCTCGTCGACGGGCCGGTGGCCCTCGGATCGCGCAGGCTCTCGATCATCGACATCGCGGGCGGAGACCAGCCGATCGGAAACGAGGACGGCTCGATCCAGGTCGTCCAGAACGGCGAGATCTACAACCACCTCGATCTGCGCGCGCTGCTCGAGCGGCGCGGCCACCGCTTCCGCACGGCGAGCGACACCGAGGTGCACGTCCACCTGTATGAAGAGTTCGGGCCGAACTACGTCCGCGAGCTGCGCGGCATGTTCGCCGTGGCGGTCTGGGACTCGAAGCGGCGCCGGCTCGTGCTCGCGCGCGACCAGTTCGGGATCAAGCCGCTCTACTACTCGACGGAGGGCGGCACGCTCGCCTTCGCGTCCGAGCTGAAGGCCCTTCCGCGGGGCGAGGTCGACCTCAATGCGCTCGAGGCGTTCCTCGCGTTCAACTCGATCCCGGCGCCGCTCTCGATCTGGGCGGGGACGAGGAAGCTGCCGGCGGGCCATGTGCTCGTGTGGGACGGCGAAAGCGAACCCGCGCTGGAGCGCTATGCCCGCCCGGCGCCGGCGTCGGCCGAGGAGGTGCGCACGGAGGACGAGAACGAGCTCGCCGAAGAGCTCCGCGCGCGGTTGCGCGACTCGGTGCGCGCCCATCTGCTCGCCGACGTACCCGTCGGGGTCCTGCTGTCGGGAGGAGTCGACTCGGGGGCGCTTGCGGCGCTGGCCGCGCTCGAGAGCAGGGGACGGGTGCAGACGTTCTCGATCGGGTTCGAGGAGGGATCCTTCGACGAGCTGGCCGACGCGCGCAAGGTGGCCGAGCGCTACGACACCGATCACCACGAGCTCGTCGTCCGGCCGGACGCCGCCGAGCTCCTTCCCAAGCTGGCGGACGCCTTCGACGAGCCCTTCGCAGACTCGTCCGCACTCCCCACGTACCTCGTCTCCGAGCTCGCCGCCCGCGAGGTCAAGGTCGCGCTCTCCGGCGAGGGCGGCGACGAGCTCTTCGGCGGCTACTACACCTACGTCGCCGACCTGCTCGCGCCCAAGATCGGGCCGCTGGCCGCAGCTGCGCGCCCGCTCGTCGAGCGCCTGCCCAGCTCCTCGGCCAAAGCGAGCCTCGACTACCGGGCGAAGCGCTTCGTGCGCGCCGCACACCTCCCTCCGCTCGAGCGCCACCACGGCTGGAAGGAGATCTTCTCGCCCGAGGCGCGCGCGGCTCTCCTCGAGCCCGACCGGCGCGGGAGCACCGACCCACTGGACGTCTACCGGGCGCGCTACGCCGAGACCGAAGGCGCCGAGGAGCTCGCGCGCCTGCAGGACGTCGACCTGGGGATCTACCTCGTCGACGACCTGCTCGTGAAGACCGACCGCGCGAGCATGGCCCACTCTCTGGAGGCGCGCGTCCCCTACCTGGACCCCGTCGTCGCCACGCTCGCACTGGCACTCCCGACCCGGCTGAAGGTGCGCGGCTTTGCGAAGAAGCGCCTGCTGCGCAAGGCGGTCGCGCCGCTCCTGCCGGACTCGATCGTCTCGGGGCGCAAGCGCGGGTTCTCCATTCCGGCGGCGGCCTGGCTGCGGGGGCCGCTCGTCCCGTTCGCCCGCGAGGTGCTCTCCGAGGAGACGCTTCGGCGCCAGGGGTTCTTCAAGCCGGAGACGGTGGGTCGCCTGCTCGACGACCACGTGGCCGGGCGCGAGGATCTCTCGCGGCAGCTGTGGGGTCTCCTCACCTTCACGCTCTGGCACGAGCAGGTCGCCGCCAAGCCCGCAGCCGTCGCAGCGTGAAGGTCTGGGTGGACATCACGGCGCCGGCGCATGTGCTGGTGTTCCGGCCGCTGATCGCGCTCATGCGCGAGCGCGGCGACGACGTGGAGGTGACCGCGCGCGACTACGCGCAGACTGTGCAGCTCCTCGAGCAGCATGGCATCGAAGCGGAGCTGATCGGCCACCACGGCGGCCGCTCGCGGGTCGGCAAGCTCGCGACGATGGTGACCCGCATGTCCAAGCTGCGGCGCTGGGCGCGGGGACGGCACTTCCACGCCGCACTGGCGCACGGCTCTCATCATCTGACGCTGACCGCCCGGGCCCTCGGCATTCCCAGCTCGACGACGTTCGACTACGAGTTCGCGACGGTGCAGCACCAACTCGGCTGCCGGGCGGCGACCTTTGTCGTCGTGCCGGACGCCATCCCACCGGACCGGCTCGAGCGGTACGGCGTCGAGCCGCCGAAGCTCCGCCAGTATCCCGGCCTCAAGGAGGAGTACTACCTCTCCGACTTCGAGCCGCGGGCGGAAGTGGCGGAAGAGCTCGGCGTCGACCGGGCGCGCATCCTCGTCGTCGTGCGCACGCCGCCCGACGTCTCGCTGTACCACCGCAAATCGAACCCGCTTTTCCCGCAGGTGCTGACCTTTCTCGGTAGCCAGGAGAACGTGCACGCGGTCGTGCTTCCGCGCACGGAGGAGCAGCGGGACTACGTGCGAAGCCTCGCGCTCCCCTCCGTGATCGTCCCGGACGGGGCCGTCGACGCGCAGAGCCTGATCGCCTTCGCCGATCTCGTGGTCTCGGCCGGAGGCACGATGAACCGCGAGGCGGCCGCGCTCGGCATCCCGGTCTACACGACGTACGGCGGGCGGCTCGGCGGCGTCGACGAGGCGCTGATCCGCGACGGCCGGCTTCGGCCGCTCACCGACCCGCGCGCCCTCGAGCTGGTCAAGCGAAGCGGGGAGGGACAGCGGGTGCGCCGGGCTCCGGCAGAGATGCTCGAACTGCTCATGCCGGTTTAGACCGCCGCGCGTCACCGTTCTTCGCCGCGAGCTGATCACGACCGGCATCCACGACACGTGCTCGGTCGCGCAGACGCCGTGGAAGACCTACCTGACGAACGAGGAATTCCCGTTCCTCATCGACCCCGACCTGCGCTCGGGCTGGGTGTGGGATATCGATCCCGCCAGGGGAACGCAGAAGCGCCTCACCGGGATGGGCGGCGTGAACCAGGTCTGGGTGCTTCCGCGTGGTGAGACAGGCGGGAGAACCTCGAGCTCTTCGCAGTCCTCCCGAACCGATTCGAGCCCACGGGCCTTCTCGAACGACAACAACATCCTCTACCTCTCGGTGCAAGCCGACCCGCCGTTCCAGAGCAGGGTGATCGCGATCCAGCGGGCGGGCGGGAACTTCAACCAGCCGTACGACCGCTAGAGCGGTTCGACGCCACGACGGAGGGCCCGCCACGCCGGCCCTTCGTCTGTCTAGACCGTTTCCGGCGCCGCCGCTTCGGCAGAGACGCGCCGCGGGGCGCGAACCATGACCCCGAGGCGGTTCACCACCTCGAGGGTCTCGCCCGTCTCGACGAGGCGCTCGAGCTCGGCGAGCTCATCCTCGAGCCACGACGGGTCGACGGGCATGCTCGCGCAGCGCAGAATCTTCGGGTGGGTGGTGGGCTCGGCGTTCTCGTCGCTCGCCCACAGCTCCTCGTGCAGCTTCTCACCCGGACGGACGCCGATGAAGTCGACCTCGACGTCCACGTCCGGCTCCTTGCCGGAGAGGCGGATCATGTTGTGGGCCAGGTCGATGATCTTCACGGGCGGCCCCATGTCGAGCACGTAGATCTCGCCGCTCTCCCCGATCGCGCCGGCCTGGATGATGAGCTGCACGGCTTCGGGGATCGTCATGAAGTAACGCGTCATCTCCGGATGGGTGACCGTGACCGGGCCGCCGCGGGCGATCTGGCGGCGGAAGAGCGGAATCACGCTGCCCGAGGAGCCCAGCACGTTGCCGAAGCGGACCGAGATGAACTGCGTCCCGTTGTGCTCGCGGGCGGCGGCAGCCTCGGCGATCCACTCGCAGACGGCCTTCGTCTGCCCGAGGACGTTTTTCGGGTTCACGGCCTTGTCCGTCGAGACGAGGACGAAGCGCTTGCAGCCAAACTCCGAGGCGGTCTCGGCGACGACTCCGGTCCCGAAGACGTTGTTGCGAACCGACTCGACGGGGTTCGCCTCCATCAGCGGCACGTGCTTGTAGGCCGCTGCGTGGAAGACCACCCCCGGACGGAAGCGGTCGAAGGTGCGCCGCATCTTGGCGCGGTTCTTCACGTCGGCGAGGACCGGGACCGTGGAGTTGAAGCGGCGCTCGTACGCCAGCTCACGCTCGATGTCGACGAGGGCGTTCTCCGTGTGGTCGACGAGGATGATGCGGTCGGCGCCGAGGGCAGCGATCTGGCGGCAAAGCTCCGAGCCGATCGAGCCGCCCGCGCCGGTGACGAGAACGGTCTCGCCGGTGAGGTACGAGGCGATCGAGGCGAGGTCGAGCTCGACGGCCTCGCGCCCGAGCACGTCCTCCACCTCCACCTCGCGCAGCTGGCGGGCCAGGTTGAGGTCGCCGGAGATGAGCTCGTGCACCGCGGGCAAGGTCTTCACCGGAACGCCCACATCGCGGCACACGTTCACGATCCGCTGCCGGGTCTCGCCCGCGGCTGAGGGAATGGCGATGATGACCTCGTCCGGGCGGTTGTCCCGGAGGAGGTGGCGCAGGTCGTCGGTCGTGCCGAGGACCCGCACGCCGTGCAGGCGCAGGTTCTTCTTCCGCGGGTCGTCGTCGACGAGCCCCGTCGGCGAGTAGCCGAGGTTGGGGTTCTTGAGCATCTCGCGGAGAATGAGCTGGCCCGCGTCACCCGCGCCGATCACGAGCACGTCGCGCCCACGCGAGACGAGCCGCCGGCGACCGGGTCGCTCGAAGATTGTGCGCGCGGCCAGCCGGATCCCCGCAACGAGCCCGAGCAGGATCAGCCAGTCGATGACGATGATCCCGCGCGGCAGCCGGAGCGGCGCGGGGTTCCAGAAGTAGAGCGCCGTGACCGCCACGACGGACGCGACCGTGACTGCCAGAAGGGAGCGCCAGATGTCGCGGATCGAGACGTAGCGCCACCAGTGGTCGTAGAGCCCGAAGACGATGAAGGTGAGGATCTTCACCCCGACGACGACGAGGATCACGTCGAAGTCGAGGAACGCCTGGTAGCGGGGCGGGACGCCGTAGTCGAAGCGGATGTTGTAGGCGAGGATCCAGGCCAGGGCGATGAGCCCCGAGTCGACGACCGCCTGCCAGAGCCGGTGCCGGTTGAGCGTCGGCATCAGGCGGCCTTCACGGTCGAGGCCGCGCGCAGGCACTCGACCACCCGCTCCTGCTGCTCCCGCGAGATGGCCGGCCAGATGGGAAGCGCAAGCGTTTCCCGGGCGGCCCGCTCGGTCTCGGGCAGGCTCCCCTGCGCGTAGCCGAGGTCGGCGAGTGCAGGCTGGAGGTGGAGGGGCGTCGTGTAGTACGCGGCCCAGCCGATGCCGGCCTGGTCGAGGGCCGCGGTGAGCCGTTCGCGCTCTGCTGTCCGGACGACGTACATGTGGTACACGTGCCCAGGTTCGTCGACCGGAAGCTCGCAGACCTCTCCGAGACCGAGCTCCGCGTAGCGGGCCGCCGCCGCGCGCCGGCCGTCGTTCCACTCGTCGAGGTGCCGGAGGAAGATGCGGAGCGCCGCGGCCTGCAGCTCGTCCAGGCGCGAGTTGTAGCCCACCGCATCGAAGGTCTGCTTGTCGCGTGAGCCGTGGAAGCGAAGAAGGCGGATGCGATCCGCGAGCTCGGGCTCAGCGGTGGTGACGAGCCCGCCGTCGCCGAGGCCGAAGAGGTTCTTGGTCGGATAGAAGCTGAAGGTCGCCGCCGCGGCGAGCGAACCGACACGGCGGTCTCCCACCTTCGCGCCGAAGGCCTGCGCCGCGTCCTCGACGATAGTGACCCCGTCGGGAAGCGGAGTCGGGTCGAAGGGGCGGCCGAAGAGATGGACCGGCAGGATCGCCTTCGTCCTCTCCGTCACCTTCGCAGCCACGTCGGCGGGGTCGAGGTTGAGGGTGGCAGGGTCGATGTCCGCGAAGACCGTGGTGGCGCCACGGCGCGCGATCGACTCAGCGGTCGCGTAGAACGTGAAGGACGGGCAGATGACCTCGTCGCCCGGACCGACCCCGAGAGCGTCGAGCACGATGACGAGCGCGTCGGTGCCGTTGGCGACGCCGACGGCGTCCCCCGCGCCAAGGAAGCGGGCGGCTTCCTCCTCGAAGGCCTTCACCTCGGGTCCAAGGATGAAGCGCCCAGAGTCGAGCACCTCGGCGATCCTGTCCTTCAACTCGTCGAGGAGCGGCGCATACTGCGCCCTCACGTCCGTCAACGGGATCGCCACGGGGCCACTCTACCCTTCGGTGGGCGACTCGATTGCCCTGCGTCGCGCCCTTCTCCGCAGCAGCTTGTAGGCGGCGTAACCGGCCCCGAGGACGACCAGGAAGACGACCGCGTAGTCCGCGTAGCGGAAGTTCTCGTGGAAGTGCTCCCAGCTCGAGCCGAGCGCGACGCCCGCGCCAGCGATGCCGAAGCACCAGACGGCTGAGCCGATCGCGGTGAGCACCGTGTAGCGGACGATCGGCATCTCGAGCACCCCCGCGGGGATGGAGATGAAGGAGCGGACCACGGGCATGACCCGCCCGAGCAGGACGGCCCAGTCTCCGTACCGGCCGAACCACGCTTCGGCGCGATCGAGACGCGCGGGCGTCAGGTGCACCCAGCGGCCGCGCCGTTCGAGGAACGGGCGCCCGCCGTAGAAGCCGATCCCCCAGCCGATCAGCGATCCGACGACATACCCCAGCGTTCCGGCAGCCGCCATGGCCACGTAGGCCCACAGGGTCGACTCGATCTCGCTGCCGAACAGCGTGACGCTCTGGCCGGCGAAGGCACCCGCGGCGACCGCGCCTGCGTAGAGCATCACGAGCTCGCTGGCAGCCGGGAAGACGGCGTCCACGAGCATGAGCAGGAACACGGCGTAGAGCCCGTAGTCCCCGATCACCGAGGTGATCGTCTCGGTCATTCCGGCGAGTGTAGTTGTGCCCGCCGGGAGCCAGGACTAGAAGCGGCGGTGCACGGTGACCGGCTTCGCGAGCGCGACCGGGCCGATCGAGTTGACCGCACGCACGCGCACCAGGTAGCGCCCGTCGCGCACGACCTTGCCGGCGTCGTTCTTCACGTTCCAGGCCATGGAATGGCGGCCGGTTCCGAAGTCACCCGAGCGAAGGTGCCTGACCACCCGGCCGGACGCCGTCCGGATCGTCACCTTGACGTCGGCCTCCCGCGCCTGGCGGAAGGAGATCCCGAGACTGCCCCCGTGACGCGCGGGCCGCAGGATGCTGCGCGAGAGCCTCAGGTAGCCGAGCGTCGAGTTGGTCACGAAGGTGCGGGTCATCTCGCTCGTGCGCCCCTTCGTGTCCGTCGCCGAGGCCACCCAGCGCCACTTTCCGTCCGCGAGCTTGCGGGTCAGGCTCTTCACGACGGTCCCGGGCCGCCGGGTCCCGATCGAGCTCCAGGCGACATGGCCGTCCGAGGCGCGAACGAGCCTCAGCTCGACCTGCGAACGGCGGACGACCTTCGCGTAGAGACGCTGGAGGTCGAGCACACCGTCGCCGTTCGGCGAATAGAGCGGAAGCCGCGGCTTGCGCGCGTAGATGCCGTAGTAGAAGACCATCAGGGAGTCCGCGACCGCCCGCTCGCCCCCGTCCGACGGGCTGTTGAGGACATGTCCGTCGAAGGCCATCGTCGTCGACCCGCCCGCGTCGAGGGCCATCGCCGTCTGCGCGCCGAGGTCAGCCATCAGGCGCGCGAGCTGGGAGTTCGTCACCCCGGCGCTCCACGACGCACGCCCGTCGACTGCCACCATGACGACGCGCCCGTCGGCGAGCTGGCCCACGGCAGTCCTCGGGTTCCGCGGCAGGAGCTGCGTCGGGAGGAAGGACTCCCCGGCCTGGAAGATGGGAACGCCGCCGCTGACGAGGCGGGGTCCCCCGCCGATCGCGTCCTTCACGTCCGACCACCACGGCGACAGGCTGACGTGCAGCTTCACCCAGTGACCGAGCTTCGCCTCCTCGAAGAGGACCTTGCGGCGGTCGCCCGAGGCCTGCAGCACCGCACCTCCCGCGGGGATGTGGTGATGGGTGCTCCAGGAGCGAAGGACGACCTTCCCGGCGAGATCCTTGTTCGGCCCGACCGGTGCGACGTGCGCGAGGACGATCTCCCGCGCGCCCTTCTTGCGCGGCGTGGTCGACCCCCACGTCGGCGAGTAGAGGACGACGCCGCTGTCCTGCTCGAGCGGGTGGTTGAACTCACGCAGGATGCGGAGCTTGTTCGACCCGAACTGCCAGGTCCCCGTGTAACGAATGAAGCCGGTGCGCAGCATGCCGTCGACACCGATGCCGAGGCTGGAGCGGTCGTAGAAGGCTCGTGTGGAGAGCAGGTTCTTCCGCAAGAAGATGCCGCTCGGGCGCCCACTGCCCCAGTTGAAGAGGTCGCCGTTGACCCCCGCCAGCGTTGCGCGGCTCGACAGGCGGCGCTGCATCGAGGACACGGTCTCGCGGCCGGTGACGAGCCCGTTGGAGAGCACGGGCTTCAGGTCGTAAAGGCCGCCGGGCTTCGGCGCCTTGAGGACGTGGACGACGGTGCGCTGGCCGCCGATCATCCGGACCTCACGCTTGTAGACGACCCCGGGCGCGAGCTCGACCGCCGATGCCACAGATGGAAAAGCGGCCGCGACGACGACCGCGAGGAAGACGAATTTCCTCAACACCCCTTCAGCAGGGAAACAAAATCGGACCCCGATTACAAGGGGTGCTTACCGCGCCTTAACCGCTGGAAAGCGCGCTAATTCCAGACTCGGACATCGCGATAGAGCGTGTCCCGCTGCACCGCGGTCTTGCCGAGGGCCTTGATCGCGCGGACAAAGTCGTCCGCGGTCGCTCGGTGCGTCGTGCCGGCCGCAGAGACCACGTTCTCTTCGATCATGACCGACCCCATGTCGTCGGCTCCGAACCCGAGCGCGACCTGGCCCACTTTCATCCCCTGCGTGACCCAGCTCGACTGGATGTGGTCGACGTTGTCGAGGTAGATGCGGCTCACGGCCTGCGTCAGCAGGTAGTCGAAGGACGTCGGCCGGTCCTCCTCGGAGACCTGGTCGGAGAGCCGGTTCCCGTCGCGCTGGAACGTCCACGAGATGAAGGCGCGAAAGCCGTGCGTCTCGTCCTGGAGCTCGCGGATCCTGCGCATGTGCTCGACCCGCTCCTCGAGCGTCTCGACGTGGCCGTACATCATGGTTGCCGTCGAGGAGATGCCGAGCCGGTGCGCGTCGCGCATGACGCCCAGCCATTCGCCGGACTTTGTCTTCTTCGGCGAGATGATGTCGCGGACGCGATCGACCAGGATCTCGGCGCCGCCCCCCGGCAGCGAGTCGAGGCCGGCATCACGGAGCCGCGTGAGCGTCTGCGGGATCGTCAGCTTCGAGCGCCGCGCGATGTGCTGGATTTCGGGGGGCGACAGCGCGTGCAGATGGATCTTGTAGCGCGACTTGATCGAGCTGAAGAGATCCTCGTAGTAGTCGACCCCGAGATCCGGGTGGTGGCCCCCCTGCATGAGCAGCGCGGTGCCGCCGATGGCGAGCGTCTCCTCGATCTTCTTGAAGATGACTGCCTTCGGGAGCAGATAGCCCTCGGAGCGGTCGCCCGGACGCCGGTAGAACGCACAGAAGTCGCAGTCGGTGTGGCAGATGTTCGTGTAGTTGACGTTCCGGTCGATGATGAAGGTCACGCGGCCGCGCTCGACCTTGCGGTTGCGGAGCTCGTCCGCGGCGCGGCCGACCGAGACGAGATCGCGGCTCTCGAGGAGCGCGATCGCCTCGTCCTCGCCGATCCGCTCGCCCGAGAGCGCCTTGTCGAGGACGGACGCGACACCGTTCGAGTTGCCGTTCGAGCTCACGCCTCCACCGCCTCGGAGACGAGGAAACGAAGCTCCGGCACCCGCTCCAGTGCGCCGACGTCGGCGGCGAGCTCGAAGAAGGTCAGCAGGCCGGCGCGCTCGCGGGGGCCGAAGCGATAGCGGAGCTTCTCGAAGTAGCGGGCGAGGAAGCCGGGCGGATAGCCGTACCGCTCGCTCGCCTCGCGGGCGAGGCGCTCGGGCTCGGCGCGGGCGCGGCGATGGGAATCCAGCAGCGCGGTCTCGAGCTCGGCAACTCCGTCCGCAGGCGGGTCGGCGCAGGCGAAGACCGCGTAGACCATGGGGAGGCCGGTGCGCTCGAGCCAGAGGCGCCCGAGATCGTGGTGTGGAGTCGGGTCCTCGAACATGCTCTTGAGCGCCGCGTCGCCGATGAGGAGCTTCGCGTCGGCGTCGTGCGCCTCCTCCAAGGTGACCTGCTCGGCATCGGGAAACAGCACGCGCACCAGCACGGCGGAGGTTGCGCTCTCCGGGGTGACCGCGACGGAGTCGATACGGTCGATCGGCGCGCGCGAGACGAGCTGGATCGAGTCCACAGCACCCTCCGACGAGACACAGAGCCGCGGCAGGATGCGAAGCCTGTCCGCATGGCGCCCGTACGCGATCGAGGAGATGGGCGCGAGGTCGATCTCGCCGCCGATCAGCCGTTCGTTCAGCTCGGTGGGGACCCCGCTGACCTCCTCCACGTCCGCCTCGAGCTCGAAGAAGACCGGCGCCATGTTCACGTACGAGATGCGGCCGAGGCGGATCACGCGACCGCTCCGTTCCACCGCTGTACCTCGTTGTAGAGCGTGTCGCGCTGCACGGGGATCCGGCCCGCGGCGCGCACGACCCGGACGAGCTCGTCGATCTTCTGCTCGGTCTCCGTCACCGCACC
Source organism: Thermoleophilia bacterium (assembly GCA_025935275.1). Taxonomy (GTDB): domain Bacteria; phylum Actinomycetota; class Thermoleophilia; order Gaiellales; family Gaiellaceae; genus DATEOR01. Next base: position 2,050 of record JAICVP010000008.1, on the reverse strand, counting down.
GGCGGCGTGGAAGATCTGCTCCCGGACGACCGTGCCCTGCACGTCGTTCGCCCCGAAGTGGAGGGCCACCTGGGCGAGGGGGAGCCCCATCATGATCCAGTAGGCCTTCACGTTCGCGATGTTGTCCAGCAGAAGCCGCGAAACGGCGATCATCTTGAGGTCATCGGAGCCGGGCGTGAACGTCCAGCCGCGCCGCTCGAAAACAGTGTTCTCGGGATGGAAGGCGAGCGGGATGAAGGCGAGGAAGCCGCCAGTCTCGTCCTGCTGCTCCCGCAGCCGCAGCAGGTGGTCGACCCGCTCCTCGTAGGTCTCGACGTGGCCGTAGAGCATGGTGCAGTGCGTCGGGATGCCGAGCCCGTGCGCGGTGCGATGCGTGTGGAACCAGAAGTCCGGATGCTCCTTGCCGGGGGCGATCAGCCGCCGGACGCGGTCGGCGAAGACCTCGGCGCCGCCGCCCGGCAGCGAGCCGAGCCCGGCCTCCTTGAGCTGCACGAGTACTTCCTCGTGGGAGAGCCCCGAAAGCTTGGTCATGTGGTGGATCTCGCTGGCCGTGAAGCACTTCAGGTGCACGTCCGGCAGCGCCTCGTGCAGGCTCCGGATGATGTCCACGTAGTACTCGAAGTCGACGTGCGGGTTCTCGCCGCCGACCATGTGGATCTCCGTGAAGCGCGACAGCTCGCGCTGCGCGACTGCGTCCTCGACCATCTCGGCCGGGGTGTACGTATAGGCATCGCCCTGCTTCTGCGTAACCGCGAACGCGCAGAACTTGCACTTCACCCGGCACACGTTCGTCTGGTTCAGGTACAGGTTCTGGACGAAATAGACCTCGTCCGTCCCGCCGCGCCGGCGCCGCGCCTCGTCCGCGAGCTCGCCGAGCTGGAGGAGGTCGTCGGACTCCATGAGGACGAGCCCGTCCTCGAAGTCGAGGCGCTCGTTCAGCTCGACCTTCTCCCAGATCGCGTCGAGCGCGCGTTGTCCCGTGGCGACGGCCATGCTCATCCCTCCCTGTCCACAACGATATGCGTCAGGGTCTCCAGCGAGGCGCGGTCCGGTTGCCCGTCCAGGGCGGCCCGAGCCTCGGCCGCGTAGCGGAGCGCGAACTCGCGGGCCTCGTCCAGGGCCCCGGTCGCGGCGACGCGGTCGAGCGCGTCGGGAACGTCCTCGCCGGCGAGCGCACGTGCGACCCCGTCGTCTCGGCGCGCGGCGAGGATCAACGGAAGCGTCGGCGTGCCGTCCCGCAGGTCGACTCCGGCCACCTTCCCGGTCGTGTCGAAGTCGCCACAGCAGTCGAGGATGTCGTCGGCGATCTGAAACGCGATGCCGAGCGCGAGCCCGAAGCCGCCGAGCCCGCCGCCGTTCGTCCCGCTGCCGAGGAGGCACGCGGCCTCGAAGAGCTTCCCGGTCTTCAGAGAGCAGCGCGCGAGGTAGTCGTCGACCGAGGTCTCGGGCCGGAAGGCCTGGCGGCGCTGCATCGCCTCACCCCGGGCGAGCGCGAGCGTCGCCTCGGAGAGGATCTGCACGGCCTCCGCATCGCCGGTTTCCGCCAGCTGCGCGAACGCCCGCGCGAAGAGGTAGTCGCCGGCCGCGCGGGCAGTCGCCTCGCCGTGCTCGGCCCAGACGGTCGGCCGGCCGCGGCGCAGATCGGCGCCGTCGAGCAAGTCGTCGTGGACCAGCGTCGCCATGTGCACGAGCTCGACAGCGGCACCTCCGGCCACCGCGCGCTCGCCGTCCCGCTCGTCCATAGGGGTCGAGAGGAACACGAGCAGCGGCCGCAGCCGCTTCCCGCCCGCGGCGAGAGTGTCCGTGCCGACGTCGCCGAGACGGCCCGGAAAGGCGGCGACGGCGCGCTCGAGCCGGTGCTCGAGCAGGTCGAGGTAGCGGTCGAGCCCGGGAGCCTGCCTGATGGTCGCCAGCGCGTTCATCGCTTCGTGCCCACGTGCAGGGCGACGATCCCGCCGCCCTGGAGCTTCCACCCTACGCCGTCGAACCCCGCCCGGCCGAAAGCGGCGGCCAGATCGGAAGGCCCGGGGAAGCGCCGCACGCTCGCCGG
>JAICVP010000105.1 GCA_025935275.1 Thermoleophilia bacterium | reverse complement strand
GACGACGCGCTCGAGCACCTCCGCCGCGCGATCGAGGCGTGGGAGCCGTTCAGGGAGCTGGCTGCGAAGGACTCGGACTTCGATCCGATCCGCGACGAGCCGGGCTTCAAAGAGCTCCTCGAAAAGTAGAGGCGACCTCTCGCTCGTCCGGCCGGCAATACGAGCGCTCGTGTTTCCCCAGCTGCACTCGGGGAAGGCGTGACGAACGCCACACGAAAGGGGTTTTCATGATTCTTCGACTCGACCGGATCGGCGTCGAGCTTCCGCCTCCGTCCGATCCTGATCCTGCGGGAGCGCAGGCCGTCCAGGAACTCCTGGGCGGGAAGTTCGGCGAGATGTCGACCTGGCTGAACTACACGTTCCAGTCGTTCAATTTCCGCGCCCGGCAAGGGGCTCGGCCGTTCTACGACCTCCTGTCGTCGATCGCCACGGAGGAGTTCGGGCACGTCGAGCTCGTCTCGCTGACGATCAACACCATGCTCACGGGTGCGACTCCGCTCGAGGGCGGCGGAGCTCCGGAGTCCGGCCTCGCCGACGTGAAGGGCATCGGCAACCCGCACCACTTCCTCGCAGGTGGGCAGGGCGCTCTTCCCCAGAACTCGCAGGGGAGGCCCTGGAACGGCGACTACGTCTTCAGCTCGGGCGACCTGATCGAGGACCTGACGCACAACTTCTTCCTCGAGACCGGCGCCCGGAACAACAAGTTGAAGGTCTACGAGATGGTCGAGCACCCGGCCGCGAGGGCGTTGACCGGGTATCTGCTCGTCCGCGGGGGAGTTCACCAGGTCGCCTACGCACGTGCCGTCGAGCACCTCACCGGGGCCGACCTGATGAAGATGTTCCCCAGCCCGCGCATCCCGACCGACAAGATCCCGGAGTCGCGACCGCACATCGAGCGCGGCGAGCACACGAAGCTCTACCGCTTCTCCGCCGAGGACTTCGGGGAGGTCAAGGCCGTCTGGAACGGGACACATCCCGAGACCGGCGACGAGCTCGTCGTCGCGGACGTGCCGCATCCGGTCGGGGCGCCTGCGCACGACCTGCCGCCTCAGCCCGCGGTCTTCGCGCCCGATTTCGCGCCCGAAGAGATCGCCGAGATCGCGCAGAAGCTCCGCAAGAAGGCCGGGCTGCCGGACGAGCCGACCGGCCTCGTGTCGGAGGAGTCGCAGGAGCTCGTCGGCGCTCTCACGAGCAAGGTTCGCAGCTAGAGCTGGAAATGAGGGGCGGCACGGGCGCTGGCCCTGCCGCCTCTCCACCCGCACGGCCCGGGCACAAGGTCGGTAGGACTCGACCCTACAACCCCCGATGCCGGCGGAGCGCGAGCGCAAGCCGCCGCACCAGCGAGCGCTAAGTTCGCGCTACTCCGCCCGTTCGAAAGTCACGTTCGCTAACGCGGGGGCGCGACCGCCGCATGGATCTTTTCCGAACGGGGTCAAGTGGAGTGTCTCACTGGTGACGGTCAACCGGTAGCGGCCGACGCCCTCGGGGAACCTAAGCGGACACGAGGGTGCGTTCGAGTTGTAGAAGGAGATCACATTGCCCCTGACGACAACATCTCCCTGCGCGCTTCCCCCCGCAGAGATGATGTACCGGTCATCGCTGAGCTGCAGGCGGATGGGGCCCGTGTCGGATCTGAACAACCATGTTGCCCGCAGGGCCGGCGGCACCTGGCCTCCCCGAGGCGCACTCTCCTTTACTACGGTGGCTGCGGGCGGTCGGTCTCGCAACCTGGACGTCTCGGCCTCGGACGATTGCCCATTCGAACCGCCGCACGCCGCCGTCAGGGTGATCCCGAGTGCCCCGACAAACGGAGAAATCCGCACGCCGAGGATCGTAATCGCGACCTTTTCGAGCCACAAGTTTGGAGCGGTTCTAGCGCTTAGGGGCGGGCAGAAGGCGGCTCCGTCCGTGAGAGCAAAACCGCCGCGTGTGCGGCGGTTCTTGGCGTGTTCTCTCGGCCACAGGCCGGAAGACTCGAACCTTCGACCCCCGGTTTTGGAGACTCGTAGCGAATCTAGAAGAGCTGGGGGTTAGCGGCGCGCGCGGGACAGAACGCGGGACACTAAGAACGCCTACCTCCGCCCTCTTGCCTGCCCGCAGCGTGCCCGTGTTACTGGCGGTGTCTTCTGGGTACGTGGAGATCGTGCCGACCCGCGAAGAGCGCCGCGCCGAGAACGAAGCCATCTTCCGAGCGGGCAACGAACGGATCGTCCACAACCGGGAAACGTCATCAACGGATGTCACGTCGTCCACCCTCCCGCTCATCTGCGAGTGCGGCTCGGCAGATTGCATGGACACGATTGAGCTCACGCGGGCCGAGTACGAGGCGGTTCGACAGAACAAGGCCCATTTCGCTATCGAGCCGGGACACCAGGACAAAGACGAAATTGTCGTTGACGAATTCGACCGCTACGCCATCGTTGAGAAGACCGGGAAGGGCCTGAGTGTCGTCGACTAAAGCGGTAGAGACGAGGCGGGCCGTAGTAACATCGGGCTCCTGAACCCCTCCCGACTCGCCGCAAATGAAGCGCTCTTCCGCGAAGTGAACGAGCGCATCAAGGAGACCACTCTTCGCCTCGAGGCCTCGGATCTGGAACAGGCACCGCGGTATCTCGAGTTTCTCTGCGAGTGCGCCGACCCTCGCTGCACAGACCACGTTGAGGTCACCCCTGAGGAATACGAGGAGATCCGGAGCGAGCCGACGCAGTTCGTAATTCGTCCGGGCCACGAGAACGGCGCAATCGAGGACGCGGTCTGGTCATGTGAGCGCTTCGTAGTCGTCGAGAAGGAAGTCGCCCAGGACTTCCTCGAAGCGACAGATCCTCGGGCATAGGACCCACAGGGCCGGAAGGACTCGAACCTTCAACCCCCGGTTTTGGAGACCGGTGCTCTGCCAGTTGAGCTACGGCCCTAGGCGCAGCGCATGATACCGAGGTGCGCCGAAGACCCCTCGCCGTTCTTTTCCTCGCGCTGGCGGTCTGCTTCGCCGCGATCGCAATCTTCGCGGGCAGCGCAGGCGGCGGAGCCTGGGTCATCGCGGTCGCCTCCGGGGCGCTCGCGGTGTGGATGGGCGAGCTTGCGTACAGGGCGTTCCGCTAGGCACCGTATTCTTTCGCTGCGATGGCCGACCAGGCGACCGACACGCGTGTGCTCTGGCAGGAGTTCAAGCGCACCAATGACCGGGCCCTCCGCGACCGGCTGATCCTCACCTACGCCCCGCTGGTCAAGTACGTCGCCGGCCGGCTGGGCAGCGGACTGCCTGCGCACGTGGAGGAGGGCGACCTGGTCTCCTACGGGCTCCTCGGCCTGATCGGCGCGATCGAGCGGTTCGATCCCAATCTGGGCATCAAGTTCGAGACCTATGCGATCGCGCGCATCAAGGGCTCGATCATCGACGAGCTGCGCTCGATGGACTGGGTGCCGCGCTCGGTGCGCGCCCGTGCGCGCGACATCGAGCGGGCGATCGCCGACCTCGAGTCGCGCCTCACGCGGGCGCCTACCGACGAGGAGATCGCCGCCAAGCTCGGCATCACCGAGGAGGAGTTCCAGGATTCGCTCCTCGAGATCTCCCGCTCCTCGATCGCCGCACTGGACGAGCTCTGGGCGAGCCCCGGCTCAGGCGGCGACGCCGTCGCGCTCATCGACACGATCGAAGACCCGACCGCGGCCGAGCCCCAGTCGGCAATGGCGCACACCGAGGTGCGCGAGGCGCTCGGCGAGGCCATCTCGCGCCTCCCGGAGCGGGAGAAGCTCGTGGTCACGCTCTACTACTACGAGGAGCTGACCCTGCGGGAGATCGGCGAGGTGCTCGGCGTCACGGAGTCACGGGTCTCCCAGTTGCACACGAAGGCGATCCTGCGTCTCAAGGCGCGGCTGTCGTCCTGGGTTCACCGGGACAAGCAGGACTAGTCAGGCAGCCATTCGTAGAGCGCGTCGGGCTCGCGCTCTTCGTTCCGCGAGCCGTCCGTCACCTCGACGACCCGCATCCCGCGGTGCTCGTAGAACTCGCGCGCCTGCGTGTTGCGCTGGAAGACCCAGAGGCGAAAGCCCTCGGGAGCGAGCTCCTTCACCCGGTCGAAGAGGAGGCTGCCCGCACCCTGCCCGTGGAGCTCGGGATAGACGTAGAGGTGGTAGAGGAAGTTGTCGCTCAGCATGAAGAAGCCGACGATGCGACCGTCGTCCTCCGCGACCCAGACCTCGTCGTGCTGCGGCACGATCTCCCGGATCCACTGGAGCACGTCTTCGGGGCTGTGGATGTCGGGCAGATACGACATGCATTCCCGGCGCGCGCGGACGTGGATGTCGGCCAGCGCGGAGGCGTCCTCCGGGGCTGCCTTCCTGAGTGAAAATCGCATGAATGCATCTTCTCACCCCTACTTTCGCAAGCCGATAGACTCGACCGTCCGTGGCTCCTTCGGAACCGGGGAAGATCCGTAACGTCGCCGTCGTCGGCCATCGGGGGACAGGCAAAACGTCCCTCGTCGAGGCCATGCTCTTCCAGTCCGGCGCAACCAACCGGCTCGGCGCAGTCGAGCAGGGAACGACCGTCGCTGACTGGGACGAGGACGAGCACAAGCGCCAGATGTCGCTGGCCGCTGCGGTCTGCCATGCCGAATGGCAAGACCGCAAGCTGAACCTCATCGACGCCCCTGGCGACCCGGGTTTCCAGGCGGACTCGATCGCCGCGCTCCGCGTCGTCGAGGGCGCCCTGTTCGTCCTGAACGGCGTCAACGGCGTCGAGGTGCAGACGACGAGGCTCTGGGACCGGTCCGAGCAGCTCGGTCTCTCGCGCGTCATCTTCGTGAACATGCTCGACCGCGAGCGCGCCGACTTCTTCACGGTGCTCGAGCAGCTTCGCGAGCAGTTCTCGAAGAAGTGCGTGGCGGTGCAGATACCCATCGGCCACGAGCACGAGCTGAAGGGCATCGTCGACCTCTTCCACATGCGCGCCTACATGTCGCCCGAGGGCGGGCGCGAGGGCGACCCGGTCGACATCCCCGACGAGATCGCCGCGCAGGCGGAGTCCTACCGCGAGCAGCTCGTCGACGCCGTCGTCGAGACCGACGAGGCGCTGATGGAGCGCTACCTGGAGGAGGGCGAGGTCTCGGGCGAGGAGCTCGCCGCCGCGCTGAAGAACGCGGTCTCCAACGACGACCTCTTTCCGGTCCTCTGCGGGGCCGCGACCAAGAACCTCGGCACGACGGGCCTGCTCGACCTGCTGGTCGAAGGCGTGCCGTCTCCGGCCAAGAAGCCGCTCGACCTCGGCATCGAGGCGAACGGCTCCGCGGCGTTCGTGTGGAAGACGGTGGCCGACCCCTTCGCCGGGCGCATCAACGTGTTCCGCGTGCTCTCTGGCCAGCTGGGCTCCGACTCGAACCTCGTCAACCCACGGACGAAGGGCAAGGAGCGTTTCGGCCAGGTGCTGCTCCTCCAGGGGAAGGAGCACTCGCCCGCTGATGCGCTCCAGGCCGGCGACATCGGCGCGGTGGCGAAGCTCAAGGACGTCCAGACCGGCGACCTGCTGCTCGAGAAGGACGACCCGAGCGAAGCGCCTGCGCTCGACTTCCCGCAGCCCGTCATGAGCTTCGCGATCACGCCCAAGGCCAAGGGCGACGAGGAGAAGATGGCGACCGCGCTCCGCCGGCTCGCCGAGGAGGATCCGACCCTCGTCCTCCGCCGCGACGACCAGACCGGGGAGCAGCTGCTCGCCGGCCTCTCGCAGATGCATGTCGAGGTGGCCGTCGACCGGCTCCACCGCCGCTTCAGCGTCGACGTCGACCTTCATCAGCCGCGCGTGCCCTACCTGGAGACGATCCGGAAGGAATCGCGCGCGCAGGGCCGCTACAAGAAGCAGACCGGCGGCCGCGGGCAGTTCGGCGACTGCCACATCGTCCTCGAGCCGCTACCGGGACACGAGGGGTACGAGTTCGTGGACAAGATCGTCGGCGGCGTCATCCCGCAGGGCTTCCGCCCCGCGGTGGACAAGGGCATCCAGGAGGCGATGGCGCGGGGGGAGCTCGCAGGCGCTCCCGTCCAGGGCGTCCGCGTCGTTCTGGTGGACGGCTCGTACCACAACGTCGACTCCTCGGAGATGGCGTTCAAGATCGCCGGTTCGATGGCGTTCAAGGCCGCCTACGAGAAGGCCGACCCCGTGCTCCTCGAGCCGATCATGTCGCTCGAGGCGACGGTTCCCGACGACGCTGTAGGCGCGGTCAACGGCGACCTCAACTCGCGCCGGGGGCGGCTGCACGGGATGGAGCCGCGTGGCGGCATGACGGCCATCAAGGCCGAGGTGCCCATGGCCGAGGTGCTCACGTACTCGCAGTCCCTCACCTCCTTGACCGGCGGCCGCGGCGACTACGCGCTCGGCTTCCTCCGCTACGAGGAAGTGCCCACGCACATCGCGCAGAAGATCATCGAAACCGCTCAAAAAGAGCGCGAGGAGGCGAAGGCATCCTGATCGTCCGGAGGCAGGACATTTACCGCCAGTGCGCGGTCTGCCACCGCACGCTCCTCATGGGCGAGCGCTCGGTGCGCTTCACGCCCGGCGGCGAGGACTGGGTGGACGTCTGCGCCCTCTGCACCGATCAGGCCGACGAGCATGGCTGGATCAAGGAGGGGAGCCCGACCACGCCGCTCGTGCCGGACACCTCGCGGCGGCGCAGGCGCTTCCCGGGTCTCGGGCTGATCGAGCAGCACCGGAAGATCGAGCCAGAGCCCATCGTGGACGAGCCGATGCTGCGGCGCCTTTCGGCCACCGAGCAGGCCATGGTCGAGTCGGCCGAGCTCATCAACGACAGCGCCTACCGGCGGACGATCGCGGGGATCGCCAAGAGCCTGGGTGAGGCGCGCGTGAGCTTCCTGCCGCTCTCGGGCGTGAACCCCGAGGTGGTGGTCACGGTCGCCTGGGATATCTCCTGGTACCAGTACCGCGTCGTCTTCGAGTCGGGCCAGCCGGTCCGCCTGGCCGAGCGCGGCTACGAGCTCGACGAGCTCGACGATCGCTTCAAGGACTGGAACGGCCACCTGGGGGTCGACGGCCGGCTGACGCCGGATATTCCCCGCCTCTAGAGCAACGCCGAAAGCGCCACTACACTCCGGCCGAGATGATCTATTGCGTCATCCCGCCCGAATTGAAGGACGAGCTGTACGACAGGCTCGTCGAGTACTACAAGGACAACCCGAACGTCGAG
>JAICVP010000215.1 GCA_025935275.1 Thermoleophilia bacterium | reverse complement strand
GCGAAGTTCGCCCACACGAGCAGCGGCATGCGCCAGAAGGACATCCCCGGCGCGCGCATCGTAATGATGGTGACCAGGAAGTTGAGCGCGGTCATGATCGATGACGCCCCCGCCCACTGGACGGCCATCTGGAAGAAGAGGTTCCCGGGCGGCTGCTGTACCGAGAGCGGCACGTAGTTCGTCCACCCGGCTGCGAAGGCGCCGCCCTCGGGGACGAGGAAGCTCGCGAGCATGATGAAGCCCGCGATGGGGAGCAGCCAGAACGACAGCGCGTTCAGGCGCGGGAACGCCATGTCGGGCGCGCCGATCATGAGCGGGATGACGTAGTTCCCGAGGCCCGCGAACGCCGGGATCACGAACAGGAAGATCATCAGGGACGCGTGCACCGAGAAGAGCCCGTTGAACGTGTTGTTGTCCACGAACTGCATCCCGGGTCTCGCCAGCTCCGCACGCATGAACATCGCCATGAGGCCCGCGGCGACGAAGAAGAAGATCGTCGTCACGAGGTACTGGACGCCGATCACCTTGTGGTCGGTGTTGACGCGGAAGTAGTCCTTCCAGGTGCGCGCGCCGTGGCCGGAGTGATCCTCCGGCCGGGTCGGACGGCCCGAAGCCCAGTAGAACCAGTAGTCGAAGCCGCCGATCCCGATCAGGAACCCGAGCGGGACGATGATCATCCAGGCAGTGAGGAGCACCTGGAACTCGTTCAGCGGGTGGTAGTCGAGCCACGCGCGGCAGCCGAGGACCAGCAGAGTCGCTAGGACGAAGGACAGCGGCGTCACCCACGCGGCGCGGATCCACCCGCCCGTCGTCAGCCGGCGGCGCCATTTGCCACGGGGCGGCGGAGCGTGCACCGCATGAACGTGCTCGTGCTCTCGGGTCTCGACGGCCATCAGCTCTTCCCCGCAGTCTTCACGAGGTACTCGACGAGGCTCTGCAGCTGGGCATCCGTCAGCGACTCGCCGAAGGTGCTGGGCATCACGTCAGGCTGATATCCGGGTGCGATCTCGTCGTTCGGATTCACGATCGACTCGTGGATGAAGTCCTCGTCCTTCCCGACCAGCACCTTATCGAGATCGGGGCCGACCTCTCCCTCGGTGCCGGCATCCGCGAGCCGGTGGCAGGAACCGCACTGCTGGGTGAAGAGCGTCTTGCCGGCTGCGGATCCGGCGGCCGCCGCCTTTTCTTTCTCGTCGGCGACCCACTTGTCGTAGTCCTCCTCCGTCAGCACGAGCGCCTGGGCGCGCATGACCGCATGGCCGAGGCCGCAGAGCTCCGTGCAGACGACGGTGTACGTCCCCGCCTTGGTCGGCGTGACGAGAACGTTCGTCGTAATCCCGGGGACCGCATCCTCCTTCATCCGCCACTCCGGGACCCAGAAGGAATGGATGACGTCCTTGGCCTGGAGCTTCAGCTCCGTCGTCTGGCCGATCGGGATCGCCAGCACGCCGCTCGTCACGTTGGAGTCGGGATAGTGGAAGGACCACGCGAACTGCTGCCCGGTGACCTCGACGACGCGGTGGTCCTGGGGAACCGTGTCGATCTGGTTCAGGACGATGCCGCTGTAGATGGTGATCGCCGTGACGAGAGCCGCCGGAACCGCTGTCCAGACGACCTCGAGGCCCGTGTGACCGTGGATCGGCGCGCCGTCGTCGGTGTCGTCGGGTGGCGCCCGGAACTTCCACACCGCGTAGAGGGAGACGCCCGCGACCAGCGCGAAGATGACGATGCAGATGATCGTCACGAACCAGTAGACGTCGTCGATCTTGAGCGCCTCGGTCGAGTCCGCCGGAGGCAGCCAGGGAATGAGAACGGCGACGAGGGCGAGTGCCACCCCCACGGCGGCGCCCACCAGCACCATCTGAATAATCGAGCGTTTACGCACGAACTGGCGCGGAATTAAGCAGCCGCAGAACCCTAACGCACCCGTATCCCGGCGAGTGGGTCGAACGTTGAATCCCCGACCCTCAAGGAGGCTAACTACATGGGACTTGGTGTGAGCATCTTCCTGATCGCGGTCGGCGCGATCCTCGCCTGGGCCGTGAGCGTGGACACGAACGGCATCGACCTCAACATGGTCGGCGTCATCCTGATGATCGTCGGAATCCTTGGTCTTCTGCTCTCGCTCATCTTCTGGTCGACGTGGGGCGGGGTCGGCGGCTGGCGCCGCGAGACCGTCTACCGCGAAGGCAGCGACCCGTATTACGACCGCCGGCCGATGCCGTAAGCGACGCGCGCAAAGCGCGCCTCATGAAAAAGGGCGGCTCTGGAGCCGCCCTTTTTCGTGCCTAGATGTGCCACGCGCCCGCTTTCACGGGCGCGCGCCTGCCGTTTTTAGAAGAGCCAGATCAGCAGGAGAATGATGAGAATCAGGGCGATAACGCCGCCACCGATGTACATACGTCCTCCTCGTTCGGTTGCTGAGTTAACGAGGAAGGGGCGTCTGGAGTTACGGGTCAGTTGAGACGAATGACGAGCTTCGCGCCGGGGCCGTTCACCTGGCGCTCCCAGGCCTCGCCCACCCGCTCGAGCGGATAGGCCTGCACAGGAAACTCGAGCTCGCTGCGCGCGGCATGGGAAACCAGCTCCAGATAGGCGGCTCGGCGAGCGTCCGCGGGCACGACGAAGTTGGAATAGCCGTAGATCTCGAGCTGCTTCCCCCGGACGATCCCGGACGTGAGCGTCGCGCTCGGTCCAGCCGACTGGCCAATCTGCACGAAGCGCGCCCCCGGGGCTGCGGCCTCCGTGGCCGCGACGAGGGGCTCCCCCCAGAGGGGGTCGATGACCACGGTAGGGCCGTCACCGCCCGCGGCCTCCTTCAGCGCAGCGGCGAGATCGTCCTCGTCGAGGCGCACCGTCGCGTGGGCCCCGACCTTCCGAGCCTCCTCGAGGCCCTCGGGTCGCCTGCCCGCAGCGACGATCCGCTGCGCGCCCTTGATCCGTGCAGCCTGCACGGCTGCGAGGCCGACGGTCCCCGTTGCCCCGAGGACCAGCACCCGGTCGCCGGGGCCGACCTGCGCTCGCCAGGCGACGGGAAGCCAACCGGCCAGGCCGGCCGTGCCACAAGCCGCCGCGAGCTCGTCCGAGACGCCCTCGGGAAGCTCGAGCGCCTCCTCCTCGACGACCGTCGCCCGCTCGGCAAGCGTGCCGTCACGGCCGCGGCCGCCAAGACCGTCGTCCGAGATGTAGACCCGCGTGCCGGGCTCGAGCGAGTCGGCCTCGACAATCCTGCCGACGCCCTCCGAGCCAGGGACGTACGGGGTCTTCGGCGGGCCCAGATAGTGCTTGCCCGACGCGAGGGCGACGTCGATCGGATTCAACGGCACCGAGTCGATCTCGACGAGCGCGCGCCCGGAGTCGCGCTCGGGAGCGTCGATCTCGCCGAGCTCGGGAAGCCCGCCGATCTCATGGATGAGCGCCGCCTTCACAGGCGGAGACTAACCCTGCCCGGCCGTTAGCGTCGCCGCTCGCCGGGCCAGCCACCGCGGCTGTCGCCGGTGCGTGTATCGGCACCGTAGACGTAGGCGAGCGGACCCAGGAGACAGAGCAGTGCGATGAGGAAGAGCTCGACCATGCACTCACCGTGGCAGAGCAATTCCATAAGCGCAAATCGAGTTATGATTCGAGTCGATCATGAAACCTGATGGATGGCTCGGCGTCGAATTGCGCCACCTGGCGGCGCTGCAAGCGGTCGCCCGCGAGGGCTCGTTCGGAGGGGCTGCAGTTGCGCTCGGGTACTCGCAGTCGGCGGTCAGTCAGCAGATCGCAGCGCTCGAGCGCATCGTCGGTGAGCGCCTGGTCGAACGCCCGGG
>JAICVP010000303.1 GCA_025935275.1 Thermoleophilia bacterium | reverse complement strand
CCATAGCCGGGCTGACGAGGTGCGTGCGCCCGCCGGCCCCCTGGCGGCCTTCGAAGTTCCGGTTCGAGGTCGAGGCGCAGCGCTCGCCGGGCGCGAGGATGTCGGGGTTCATGCCGAGGCACATCGAGCAGCCGGCGCGCCGCCACTCGAAGCCGGCCTCCTCGAAGACGCGATCCAGGCCCTCCTCCTCGGCCTGGCGCTTCACCGTCGCGGACCCGGGCACCACCATGGCCCGCACCCGCGGGTGGACGCGCTTGCCCGAGACAACGGCTGCAGCCGTACGTAGATCCTCGATACGGGCGTTCGTGCAGGAGCCGATGAAGACACGGTCGACCGTGATGTCGCCGATGGCCGTGCCCGGCTCGAGCGCCATGTAGGCAAGGGCGCGCTCGACCGCGTCCCGCTCGTCGGGATCCGCCAAGTCGGCCGGGTCGGGCACCGTGCCCTCGATGGACGCGACCATGCCCGGGTTCGTCCCCCAGGTGACCTGCGGAGCGAGCTCGCGCACGTCGATCTCGACGTCACGGTCGAAGGGCGCGCCCTCGTCCGTCGCGAGCGCGCGCCAGCGGTCGACCGCCTGCTCCCACTCGGCGCCCGTCGGCGCGGCCGGGCGCCCCTCGAGGTACGCGAAGGTCGTGTCGTCGGGCGCGATCATTCCCGCGCGCGCCCCGGCTTCGATGGACATGTTGCAGATGGTCATCCGGCTTTCCATGGAGAGGCCTTCGATCACCTCGCCGGCGTACTCGACGACGTGGCCCACCCCGCCCGAGACGCCGATCCGGCCGATCGCGCCGAGAATCACGTCCTTGGCGGTGACGCCGAACGGGAGCTCCCCGGTGAAGAGGAGCCGCATTGAGGCAGGCTTCCGCTGCGGAAGCGTCTGCGTGGCCAGGACGTGCTCGACCTCCGAGGTGCCGATGCCGAACGCGAGCGTGCCGAACGCCCCGTGAGTGGACGTGTGGCTGTCGCCGCAGACGACGGTCATCCCGGGCTGCGTGAGCCCGAGCTCGGGCCCGATCACGTGCACGATCCCCTCGCGCCCGCTGCCGGTCGCGTAGAGCGGGATGCCGAACTCGCCGCAGTTTCGCTCGAGCGCCTCGAGCTGGGCCTTGGCGAGTGGATCCGTGATGGGCCCCTCCTCGGTGGGGACGTTGTGATCCATCGTCGCGATCGAGAGGTCGGGCCGCCGCACAGTGCGGCCGGCGAGCCGGAGGCCGTCGAAGGCCTGCGGCGACGTGACCTCGTGAATGAGGTGGAGGTCGACGAAGAGCAGCGCCGGCTCGCCTTCGGGCTCGGCGACGACATGGCTCTCCCAGATCTTGTCGAAGAGGGTCTTGGCCATCGGAGTTCCTCCAATTGTGCCGCACGGTAGGGTCCCGCCCGTGCTGAAGATCACCGTCGCAGGATTCGAGTTCGAGGCGAGCCTCGAGGAGGAGGCGGCGCCCGCGACGGTCGCGGCCGTGCGCGGCCTGCTGCCGTTCGAGAGCCAGCTCGTGCAGGCGCGCTGGAGCGGCGAGGCAGCGTGGGTGCCGATGGGCTTCGAGCTCGATCTCGGTCTCGGCCCGGAGAACGCGAACTCCTATCCTGCCGCGGGCGAGTTGCTCCTCTATCCCGGTGGAGTGTCGGAGGTCGAGATCCTCTTCCCCTACGGCGCGACGTGCTTCGCGAGCAAGATGGGCCAGCTCGCCGGCAACCATTTCGCCACTGTCCAGAGCGGCCGAGAGCACCTTCCCGAGCTAGGACGGCGAGTCCTATGGGAAGGCTCACAAAACATTCACATTTCTGAGGTCTAGAAAGCTTTCGGCAGATTTGTTTTAGTCATGTCGTGGCGAACCTGGCGTGGCGATCGCAACCGCCCGACGAGGCTTCCGAGGAACCGGGCGCAACCGAGAACGAGGACGCGGAGGTCGTCGACCTCACCCATCAGCGTCTGCTGGGCTGGCTGAAGGGGATGTTCGGCGGCGAAGCGAAGCAGCCACCGCGCGACGACGGCTAGACGCTTTCGTTCGCGCTCAGCTCGTCCACGTACACCGTCCAGTCGCGGATCGAATCGACCACGAAGACCCCGTTCTCGACGAACGGGTCTGCGGCAATCAGCTCCGTCGCCTCGGCGGCCGTGAGCCCTTCGAGCAGGTTGACGGAGCCCGAGTAGTCGCTGAACGGGCCGCCCATCACGAAAGTCCCCTGCACGCGGAGCCCATCCACGAATTCGGCATGCGCGTCCCAGCCGGGCTGCTCCTCGGGCGGCCCGCTCCTCCAGGCCGGGCCTGCCTTGAAGATGACGAGGACGCGCTGCGTCGTCTGTCGCACGCGCCTAGGTATACCCGCTACCCCTCGGTGTAGCTGAGCAGCTCGTCGCGGTCGGAGCCGCCGGAGACCGTGATCTCGAGGACCACCCCGACACCCTGCGCGTAGATCTTCTCCTCGATCACGTCGGGCTCGATTCCGCTGAAGTTGCGCGTCTGGACGCCGTGCGCGAAGTGCCCGTACGGGACCTTGGCGAGCGCGTCCGTCGAGATGATCGAGGCGCCGTCCTCCGCGTGGCCCTT